>NZ_JBKABN010000069.1:0-3564 GCF_046269175.1 Serratia sp. J2 | reverse complement strand
ACAACATTTTACCTAACAACGCCTTAATGCGACAGAACCTAAAAACTTGTCACCCAGCCCATTCCATCGCCCAAAAAACCGTTTTGATTGGTCGTCATTCACATAAAAAACAAATAAATCGAGATATTACACTGTATTTTTTGCATAAGTGTGACTTTAGTCTACCTTTAATTAATTAATTGAGTTAATATAAATTATGGAACCGTTAAAAATGGCACCAAAGACGTATTCACTGGGTGCCAATGTATTGTCAGTTTAAACTTGGATAATATGAAAAATAACAATCTCTATTGGCGAAAGTCCACGTCAATAACAAATATTAATATAGTAACAATCGTAAATAACATGCTTTTGGCTGATAGCCATGTTTAAAACAGGAAAAGTCTGATGAGTATTAAAGATAGTTGTCGGCAAAGGATAGCTTGCTTCACGTTGCTTTTAGGACTCTCTTCTTCATTCATCCCGCCCACTCAAGCCGCAGTCAACGATGCCAATGACGATCAATGGCACTTTGAAATTACACCTTATATTTGGGCCACAGGCCAAAGTGGTACTCTGGGTGTAGATAGAGGCTCCGGTAACGGGCAGTCTTTCGATCAGAGCTTTTCGGACATCTGGGATCGTATGGACATCGGCGGAATGGCGGCTTTTGAAGCTCGCTATAACCGATGGGGCGTATTACTGGATGGCATTTATCTTCGAGTCTCTGACAATGCCGGTATTTCTGGCCCTAATGGCCTGATCAGCCTGTCAGCAGACGGTAACGTGACTCAACAGCAGTATTCTGTTGCCGGTTATTACCGTACCATCGAAGGTCAAACTACCGTCGATGCACTAGCAGGGCTGCGCTATAACATCGTCAGTTGGGATATAAATGCCCAACTCGCGTCACCCGTGTTTCCTGGGGCCTCTATTTCCCGGAACTTTTCAGAACGCAAGGGCTGGGTTGACCCCTACGCAGGGGTTCGGGTGACACATCGTTTCGATCAGCAATGGAGTGTTGTTGGCTATGCCGACATCGGGGGAGCCAGTTCAGGATCAAACCTGACTTGGCAACTCCTTGGTGGGGTGAACTATGCCTTTCGTCCTGACGTGATTGGTAAGCTAGGTTATCGCTATGTTTCTATCAATTATCAGAATGACGGTTTTATTTATGATGTAGCCACATCAGGATTTTATGCCGGTGTAGGAGTTACCTGGTAGCACCTGATCATTACATCAGTGGTAAATGACATCACCATGATTAAATCGCTTTTAAGGATACTCTATGAAATTAAGTAAAATTGCACAGGTTACCGCCATCATCATCACGGCTAATACCTTCGGACTCGCTCATGCTGCAAGTGATGGCGTTGATATTTATGCCAATAATCCTCATGAACATTTCCACCCACAAGGCAAGCCACCATCAAAGTTTACTATTGACCTGTATAACCAAGTAAAAAAATCATTACCTTTTGAAGATACTCGTGATTTTGAAGAGTCACAAAAGGGGTTTATCGCTAAACCTACCTTCACAAAAATCATGGCAGATGCTGGGAATGTCGCCTGGGATATGGGCAGCTATGAATTCCTACTGCAAGGTAAAGATTTTACCAGTATCAACCCCTCTCTGCAGCGTCAAGCAATACTAAATATGGCTTATGGCCTGTATGAGGTGGTGCCTGGTCGTATCTATCAAGTTCGCGGGTTTGACCTGGCAAATATGACCCTGATTAAAGGCGACACTGGCTGGATCATCTTTGACCCGCTAACGGCAAAAGAAACCGCTGCCGCAGCATTGGCATTTGTCAATGAGAAACTGGGCAAACGCCCTGTGGTCGGTGTTGTATTCTCCCACTCACACGTCGATCACTTTGGTGGGGTTCGTGGCGTCGTTGATGAAAAAGATGTGCAAAGCGGCAAAGTTCCGATTATAGCCCCACAACACTTTATGGAAGCCGCTATCTCTGAAAACGTTTTTGCCGGTAATGCCATGGCAAGACGTGTGCAATATCAATATGGTGTGCTGCTTGACCGTAGCCCATTTGGCCATGTTGATCAGGCGATCGGTAAGAATGTCGCCAACGGTAATACCGGTTTGATTGCTCCAACGCGTTTTATTACCAAAGATTTTGAAGAGATAACCCTCGATGGAGTCAAGATGGTATTCCAGAATACCCCAGATACCGAAGCTCCAGCAGAAATGAACACCTACTTCCCGCAGTTTAAAGCGTTCTGGGCAGCAGAGAACATCACGGGAACCATTCATAATATCTATACATTGCGCGGCGCTGAAATTCGTGATGCGCTTAACTGGTCAAAACAGATCAACAACGCCCTATATAAATTTGGCGATGATGTACAAGTCATGTTTGCTTCGCATAGCTGGCCACGCTGGGGTAATGCTCGTGTTCAAGAAGTGATGAGAGCACAGCGGGACCTGTATGCCAACATGAATAACCAAGTACTGCACTACGCCAACCAAGGCGTAACTATCAACGAAATTCAAAATGTCTACCAAGCGCCCCCTAGTTTACAACGCCAATGGGCAGCACGGAGCTACCATGGTTCTGAAGGCAATAACACCCGGGGTATTATCAACCGTTATCTCGGGTATTGGGATGGTAACCCAACCAATCTGGTTCCATTGTCACCACGCGAGTCAGCACCTCTCTATGTTGAGATGATGGGGGGAGCCAAGAAAATCATCGCGAAAGGGAAAGAGTTAAATGCTCAGGGTAAATACCTGGAAACCACCGAGATACTGAACAAACTGGTTTATGCAGAGCCTAAAAACCAGGAAGCCAGAAACCTGCTAGCTGATGCATTTGAGCAACTGGGTTACCAAAAAGAGAGCACCAGTGTACGCAACAGTTTCCTGCAGGCTGCCTATGAACTGCGTACAGGTCTACCAACCGGCTTGGCACCAAGACCCACTGGGCCCGATGTCATCAGGGCGCTACCTACTGGGCTTTGGCTCGATTTCTTGGCGATCAGCATGGACAGTAAACGTGCTGACAATATGAACTTCACCATCAACTTGGTTACACCAGATAATAATGAGAAATACCTGATAGAGATGAGCAATGCGACACTGACAAACATTGCTAACTATCAAGCTAAAAAACCGACACTGACCATTACCGTCAACCGGTCGGACCTCAATAGAGTCATGATGGGGGTAAACACATTCGAAGCATTGGAAACAGCAGGCAAGGCGACATTTGTTGGTGATCGCTCCGCTTATGAAAAACTGAAAAGTACCTTGGTTAAATTCACGCCAAACTTCGAAATTATGCCAGGAACGTTAAACGCTAGCCCAACACCTGCATCAGGAAGTGTGCGCAACACGGCACCAACGTATAACGCCAAACCGTTTGAATACGTTATCTATTCTGCTGAAGAGGATTAACCGATCTGTTTGGGTCGATTGAACGATCCTGTGAGTCTCTAACAGGCCGTAATCTCGGAAGAGATTACGGCTTATAATCGCAGTGCTATAACCAGAAAACACTCTCCCCACAGTTCAAGCTGCCATCTCTGAATTTCATGAAAGCCATCAAGTTCTAACTGAGTTCTTCG
>NZ_JBKABN010000068.1:0-3858 GCF_046269175.1 Serratia sp. J2 | reverse complement strand
TCTTGGTATGGGGCTGGCAGGTAAAAAGGGGATGCAATCATTTGCTGGTAAAGCGGGAAACGCTGTAGGCCGTGGAACGCACTCCGCTGCTGAATGGATGGGCGATCGTGCATATCAGAAAATGGCCTCGACTGGCGTAGTAGGAGCAAAAGCAAGGCGATTAGCATCATTGGAAAAAGCGAGAGCAAGGAATGCAGCATGATAGAAAAAATTAAACTGATATCGAATTTATTTTTTAAAACTATTCATGCTGTTTGGTATTACGGAACACTACAATTTATTTTTGATAAGCTGGATAAAAAATTAGTTCCTAACGGAACGGTAAGCGAAAGACTATTACTGATATTAAAATTGTTCTGCATTCTTCTTGTGTTATTAATGGTTATGAGACTTACAACTAAGTAAATAAAAAACATTAAAAGCCGATGATTAAAAATCGGCTTTTTTTATTTTTGATTTTTCCTTTTAAATGAGCCTGCGGCAGGCACAGGCGAAAACATGGTTTTCGGACAGACACAGATGATTGCATGCAATCTCTAGTGGTCTGTCTATCCTGCATCGTATTCATTTTTGCCAACTCGACACTAATGCAGGATAGACAATCCGCTAGAAAATGGTACCACTCTTCGAGCTGGCACATTTTCAGCGATTATCGTCCTGAGCCTGCCGCTGGCTCTTTTTCTACCGCCTCGCTTTGCTCGTTGCTCAACACCTCACAGACACGGATTAAAATCCGCATCCGTTCACCGTTTTTTAAAGGCCGTTAAAAGCATGATGCCCTCTCCGAGAGTTAATCTCGTCAAATGCTAAATCGTGGGGGTCCCCTTCGGGGTTCCGATTTAGTGATTGACGACACCACCGATTAAAAAACTTATGCGGGGTGGATGGTTTCACGAAGTGAGGCCATCCACCTGTAAGACAGGGTTTTGTTTTTATCCCCAGTTCTGGTGATCGGGTGTGTGGAAAAGGTTGGGGTAAGCCGTTCGAGGGTGCTTGTTTTGGGGGTTCGGGATTGTGGCTATTTTTCGCTCAATTCTCGCGCGTGATCCTTGTATTTATACTTAAGGGATAACTGGCGGATGAAAAATACAGGTTTAAGCCAGTAACGGCGCGGGTTTGGCTGGTGTTTGACGTGTAGAAGATTTTGGCGCAGAATTGAGGTGTTTTTAAGCGGCGCTGGGAGTGCGTCAACACTCCCAGCATTCGAATTTGTCACCGATAGATTTCGCGGTCTTGGTGACGTGTACTGAACGGAAATCAGGTACGGGATGAATATAACACATCAAATCCTCGCCTGCCCAGATCGGAGCAGGCTGAATGTCAGAAGATAAATTCCTTTCCGACTACAGTCCTCGTGATTCTTCGTGGGATTCACATCGCACGTTTACCGATTCCGTGGGTGGTATCTATCAGACTGCTGCCGAATTCGAGCGCTACGCGCTCCGTATGGCCTCCTGTAGCGGTTTATTGCGTTTTGGCTGGTCTACGCTCATGGAGACCGGAGAAACGCGCCTACGGCTTCGTAGCGCGCAATTTTGCCGTGTCCGTCATTGTCCTGTCTGCCAGTGGAGAAGAACCCTCATGTGGCAAGCCCGTTTTTATCAGGCTCTACCGAAAATCGTTTCGGATTACCCATCTTCCCGTTGGTTGTTTCTGACGTTAACCGTCAGGAACTGCGAAATAGGCGAATTGGGAGAAACCCTTACGGCGATGAATGCGGCTTTTAAGCGTATGGAGAAACGAAAGGAGCTTTCACCTGTTCAGGGGTGGATTAGGGCTACAGAAGTGACACGGGGCAAGGATGGCAGTGCGCACCCGCATTTTCACTGTTTGCTGATGGTGCCGCCGTCTTGGTTCACTCGCGATTATGTGAAACAGGCTCGATGGGTAGAACTCTGGCGGGACTGCTTGCGGGTGAACTATGAGCCAAACGTTGATATTCGGACGGTAAAAACCAAAACGGGCGAGGTGGTGGCCAACGTTGCAGAACAGCTACAGAGTGCTGTTGCTGAAACGCTGAAATACTCCGTTAAGCCGGAAGATATGGCGAACGATCCTGAGTGGTTTCTCGAGCTAACGCGGCAGCTTCATAAGCGCCGTTTTATCTCAACCGGTGGGGCGCTAAAAAACGTCCTCCAGTTGGATCGAGAAACCAATGAGGATCTTGTCATTGCCGACGATGTAGGGGATGGCACAGATGACGGGAAACGGACTGCGTTTGTCTGGGATTCAGGTAAACGCCGTTACAAACGTGCCCCGGAGAAAGATAAATTCGATAACTGATTATCGTAACTGACGCGGCCTGAAGGAGTTTGCACCTCCAACAGACCGCTAATCACAACAACCTGCAAGAGAGGTTCTTATGACTGCGAGCGATGCTACCCGTATAGCCAGCCTTCATCAAATCTTTGACGAGCCTATAAGTTCGAACCAGAAAGATATTGCCCTGATGTATGCCATTGGGATCACGATTGACGACATCGCTGATATCAAAGGCATTAAGCCAATTACAGTAAGAAATCATCTCGATGTAGTCAGAAATAAATTAGGTGGAATTACGCTTGGTTCTTTGCGGTCAATAATCTTTTTACGATTGCTAATTAATCCGCAAGTGATTAATGCCACTCATAATATTTTTAATTGACTAATAAAAACAGCACTGAATAAATTCAGTGCTGTTTGTTACCTATCAACATAAGGACGTTGGAATGAAAAAGTTATTTTTTTTATCGGGTGCTTTACTGGCTGCATCGCTTCTTACCGGATGTGAAGAGGAAACAAAATCCCCTCAATGGTGGTTTGATCATCCAAAAGAAGCGACAGAGAAATATCAGGACTGCAAAAAAACAGGCACTGACTCACTTAATTGCAGGAATATCAATCAAATGGCTGTACGTATTGCATATAAATACGAGCCAATGAAAAAAATTCTTTCCGAAGAAGCTGAAGCCATTAAAAACGGTAAGTGAGGTAAGGTATGGCTGGTTTTTTTGTCAAATTTAATAATGAGTTAATGACAAAACTGGAGCAGATAGGGCAAACGTATCAGAGTCAGTTTGCCAGCGACATTATGACGTTGGCAACAGCTTCTGTAACGCTGTATGTGCTGTGGAAGGGCTACCAGACGCTTGCAGGAAAAACACAAACGCCGCTTCCCGATCTGGCATGGGATTTAGCCAAGTTCGCTATCATCATCACCTTTATCACGAACGCAGGGGGGTATTTAACTTCTGCAACGGAGGCGTTGAAGGGGGTCAAAGATGGTCTGTCCGGCGGCGTAAGCGTCTGGCAAACACTCGATAACCTTTGGGCGAGCACTCAGGCTATTTCTGAGAAACTGTACCAGATTGACGCGGATATGGTTCCGTTGGCTGGGTTCTTTGGTTCTGCCTGTGTGTGGGCTGGTTCTATCATCCTGATGGCCGTTTCATCCGTTGTGTTCATATCTGCCGATGTGGTGATGACGTTGATGATTATTACCGCGCCTATTTTCCTGTTTTGCCTGATGTTTGGCTTCCTGCGCCAGATGTTTAACAACTGGTTACAGACTGTATTCTCCAGCATCCTCACGGTGTTATTTGCTTCTCTGGTTATTCGGTTTTGCATGGACTTCCAGGGCGATATGCTTACCCAGGTACTGAAAGGTGCAGACAGGCCAAATCTGTTTACAGCGGGCGCTATGGGGCTTGTTGCTGGCATTTTGTCGTCGATTCTGGTTGTTGTGTCGTCAAAGATAGCGATGTCTCTGGCAGGGGCAGGGGTTGATGGAGCCGTTCAGGGAATGGCAGTTCTTGGCGTCGGGGCATCTGGAAAGGCTGCGGCGTCACTTGGAAGTGTTGGACTCCGTTCTGGTGTTGG
>NZ_JBKABN010000067.1:0-4281 GCF_046269175.1 Serratia sp. J2 | reverse complement strand
AATGACTTCTGGTCTTTGCCAAAAATGGTATCAATTTCAAAGTGTCCGGGCTGTTGTTTGAGGTCCGCTTCGGCAGGCCGGTGCTCAATGCCAACGCGGTTGGGAATAGGACCACGGGTGGCCTGGTCGGTCTGATAGTTATACCGCTTACCCCGATGCGGGAGCTGCTGATACAGGTCTCCGCCGGCCTGGCGCTCCTGCTGGATATAGCGATAGAGCTAGTTCTTGCTGACCGATAAACCAAATTCCAGGAACAGGCGGCCACTGATGACATCAGGTGAAGTGTGGGTAGACAGCGCCTGCCTGATAAATTCTTGAATGTGCGGTTCAAGCTGGTTAACCACGTTATCCGGACGTGCTTTCTGACGCCGCCCTCTGGCCAGTGTTTCTGCCCTTCTGCAGGAATAAACGCCGTTGAAAGCGGCGTCGGTATTGCGTCTGAGTTCCCGGCTGATGGTAGAGCGCGGAAGCTGAAGCTCTCTGGCAATAGTGGCCTGATTAACCCCATCATCACGACGTTTTTCGATGTAGAACCGCTCTTTCTGAGTCAGATGTTTTCCCTGCATGCAAAGGGATCTCCAGTAGGGCCAGAACGGTGATTTTATCCGGGTCTAGCCAGTGGGTCACTTTGTTGCATTTCAACTGGGAATGGGGCCAGCAGTTCGGCAAAGTTGCGCAGAGCCTGATTGCTGTAACCGGCCCCCTGCAGTGAGAAGAGGACGCCGTAGACGTCGCCGAAATCATCATTGACGATCGGCGGGCTTGAGCCCGGAGGCAAACGTACGGTGGCATCACTGATACGACGGCGCAGCACATCCCAGATTTGTGGCAGTTCCGCCGCACCATATTCAGCACGAATATTGACGGTGATCTGCGATAGCCCCACGCTGGAGATGGAGGTGACATTGTCGACATAAGGCAGTTGCTGGATGGCATTTTCCAGTGGAAGAGTAACCTCCTCTTCCACTTGTTGTGCAGAGGCTCCGTCGTAGCGAGTGACCACGACAGCCGTTTTAATGGTAAAAGCCGGATCTTCCAGTCGACCTATATTCAGAAAGGCCAGCACGCCTCCGATACCCAGCAACAGGATCGCCAGCCAGATACGGGTATTATTGTTGATGAAGTTTTCCGTCAATTTCATCACAGACCTCGCTCACGAACCCAGGCTCGCACTTCCTCGTTAGCATGTAATTCACGGGGACCCGCTGCAACAATTCGTTCACCATCCACCAGGCCAGAAACAATCTGAATACCGTTGGACGTCAGTTGCCCTGTTTCAACCTGGCGGGGTTCGACAAATAATTTCCCACCCTCGTCTTTAACTACCCACACGTGTGGCTGATTGTCTGGGTCAAATACCGCCTCTGCGGGCACCACGATGTTGCTGGTTTGCACAGCATTGGTCAGATTACCAAGGTTTATTTTTACACTGCCGCTCATGCCGGAGAGCAGGGGTAAGTCCCGCGGACGATCCATGGTTAATGTCATCTGATAGGTTAATGATCTCGCGGTGGTATGAGTCGTGTGCTCTTTGTAACGGGCGGCAAATTGACGACCAGGAAGGTTATTCAACTGAACAACTGGCTGATAGTGGATGTTATTACTGTCAATGATACGGAAAAGATTTTCGGGGATACTGAAGAGCACATCCAGAGAGTCCAGCGAATTTAAAACTGCTATTGATTGCCCCATCGGGACAACTTGATAGTTACGGACATTGACCTCGGCGATAATGCCGCTAAAAGGTGCGCGTATTTGCATATCGCGCAGCTCCTCCTGGGCTAATTTCAACTCAGCCAGAGCGGAGTCACGTGCCGCACGTTGTACGTCAAGTTCTGCACGTGAAATGACCTTGTTGGCACTTAAAGTGGCATAACGATTGAACTGGGCCTGCGCCAGATTAAAACGGGCCTCGCGATCACTCACTCGCAACCTGGCATCGTTGCTGTTAAGCTCGGCGATCAACTGCCCTTGCTTAACCCGTTCACCCTCATAGACCAGAAGCTGCTGTAACTGTCCTGCGCGTTTAAAAGCCAAAGGGGTTCTATCACCAGCCACGATCCGGGCAGGAAAGGTCCGCACCCCGAGTTGAGCACTATTTCTAACATCAAATATACTGACCAACGGTACTCTTTCGATATGCTCAGAGGGTTCTCTGTCACAAGCGAAAAGAAAAAGTGTGATAATAAGTAGAACAGCAACACGCTTTATATTCACGATGTCATCTCTGTGGATCAGATTTTAAGGGACGTCGGGTTGATTCTGTTATTACCAGATACCTGCATCGCTATTGAGGTTCCTTACCTGCTGATATTATCATCAATACGTTTTAACATATAAGGGAAGAACGGGTTTGATGAGAGACGCATCAGTGAGTCCAGCCCTACAACCAGCACGGCTCGTTCACCGCGTGCGGCAAATGTCCCTAGACTGATCCCGTATTGATTACGTGGCTCAGGGTAGCGGCCATACAATGAATCACTCATCGGGAATGGCAAAGCGACATGCGACAACGAGAAAATATCCGGTGGATAGACGATACCGAGCGGTTCCGTTGTTTCTGCTGTTTGCCCCGCAACCGTAGTACGTGCCAATGTCTCCGTGGTTTCAGGGGAAACGTTGGTGACTATTGTGGCTTTATAATTTCTTGGTGGGGGGGGCAGCAAACGGGATAAGGCAGTATAGGATGACGTTCTCAGTAATGGCCCGAAACTGACGGCTTGATTCAAATCGAACAAAACCACTTCACTGCCGTTTGCCGGCAAATGGTTATATAGCGCGGTGATCACCGAACGCGTACTGACGGTCGAGTCCAAGACTGACTGGAACGTCAGTATCGGGGGTAATTCATCCATTTTTTTATTTTTTGCATCACGGATTATCTGTTTTTGTAATTCTTGCGTTAGCTGGAAAGATTGACGGGCGGCATTGACTGGAAACGAGTTGTATTTAAATGGATTAAATTCGGGAACAATACCTAACCATGCCGCCTTGGCAAAGGCAGGAAATAAAGCCGGCCAGCCAGCAACCCCGGCAAATCGGGCAAATCGGGTGACACCAATCATCGGCGAAATCAGTACCACCCTTTGAGGTTTCGCCAGCGTGGTATCATCAAGGGCATCCAGCGTATATTTCATCGCCAATGCGCCCCCGTTGGAAAAACCGACCATATGCAAAGGAAGAGCATTGCCACTGAGGGATTTGGCCTCTCGTACCGCCAAACGGGTTGCAGCCAGCCAATCCTCCCAGTTCACATCCGTCAATGCCCCAGGAACGGTACCGTGTGCCGGTAAGCGAATACCGACGACCACATAGCCAAACTGGCGATAATTATCGGCGATATGACGTAAGCTGTAAGGTGTATCAGTCAAACCATGCAACAAGACTACAGCCCCTTTCGGTTTTCCTGTCGGCATCATCACGTAAGAGCGATTCCAGTCAGTCGGGAACTTTTCAGGGTAAATAGGACTGCCGAAATAGTAACGGTTCAACGGAGTTTTTACGCTGCTAGCCAACTTGTCGGTCACATTAATCCGGACTTCTTTAAAAAGCGCGTCCTCAGCGCTCAGGTAAGTAGCCCAATCGGCTTTGTCTATCGCGTCCGCACGCATTTCATGTGGCACGAAGGTATGCCAGAGCTGGAGGTCCGGACTTCGCTGTGTGAAATAGATACGTCCGCCAAGCGCCCCGATCCCCAGGATCACCAGATACAACACGATACGCTTCATCCATTTGATAACCATATATTGACTCTTTTTTATCTTGTCATGACGGAGACCGAAAGTTCGGCAACCATGTTCACATGCGTCTCAGAACAGGTGCGCGGAAGATCCCCTTGCCCAACCCATCCTCTCTTTCTGAAACGGGATACGCAGCAAGGATATGTTGAAAAACATCCACCTCGATTATAGCAATGCTATGTCAAGGGCGCTTAGTTTCGGTCTCCGGAGTGATATCAACGTGTAGTGATGTGAACCGCCCCGGTTTTCTTGGAGAGTGTTTAGTCCGTGAACTCAGGCTGTAGCACCTTATTGTGGTTGTGTCGCATTAAGGCTTACTCAGGTAACATGCTGTTTTTATTTACGATTTTTTCTGACCATGTCTCTCATTCGAAACGCCTTCTGTCGTCTGCATTATCCCGTCGATATTATTGCTCAGGGTGTCCGCTGGTATCTGGCTTACTCACTGAGTTTACGCAACCTGGAAGAGATAATGGCAGAGCGCGGTATTGTTGTTGATCATTCCACGCTGCACCGCTGGGTTATTCGCCTGGTGCCCTTG
>NZ_JBKABN010000066.1:0-4371 GCF_046269175.1 Serratia sp. J2 | reverse complement strand
TTTACAGTGGTGCGGATATTCCGCAGCCTGCTCGCGATGTAGGGCGCAGCGCCCGTCTAGATCAGCGGCGTTCGAGTAATACGCCACATTCCATATGATGGGTGTATGGGAACTGATCGAATAGAGCCAGGCGAGTGATGTTGTGCGTGGCCTGCAGCGTATCCAGATTGGCGCATAGGGTCTCCGGGTTACAGGAGATGTAAAGGATGCGTGGATAGGTCTGCACCATCTTCACCGTTTCCTCATCCAGCCCGCTGCGCGGCGGATCCACGAAAATCGTCTCACAGTTATAGCTGCTCAGATCGATCCCTTTTAACCGGTTGAACTCGCGAGCGCCGTTCATTGCCTGGGTGAAATCTTCCGCCGCCATACGGATAATCTGCACGTTGTCGATATTATTGGCTGCGATGTTGTACTGCGCCGCCGCCACCGAAGGCTTGGCAATTTCAGTGGCTAACACCCGCTCGAAGTTGCGGGCCAGGGCCAGCGAGAAGTTGCCGTTACCGCAATACAGCTCCAGCAGATCCCCTTTTGAACCTTGGGTCACATCCAGCGCCCATTCCAGCATTTGCACGTTCATGGCTGCGTTGGGCTGGGTGAAGCTGTTTTCAACCTGGCGATAAATCATTTCGCGGCCAGCGACCGGCAGCACTTCGTCGACGTAATCCTGATCCAGCATGATTTTCATCTTCGAGGCGCGGCCAATCAGCTGCACATCGAAGCCGTCTGCGCGTAACGCGTCACGCAGTGCAGTGGCATCTTGCTGCCATTGTTCGTCCAGCTTGCGGTGATACAGCAGTGAGGCAATGATTTTACCGCTCTGTGTAGAAAGATAATCGATCTGGAACAGCTTGTGGCGCAGCACCGGATTGGGCTTGAGGGCCGCCATCAGGGCGCTCATCAGGCGGTTAATCAGCTCACTGGCCGCCGGGAAGCTATCGACACGGATACGCTGCTTGGTCTGCTGATCGAACATGATGTGGTACATATCGTCCTCATCATGCCAGATGCGGAATTCCGCACGCATCCGGTAGTGGCTGACTGGCGAGCGAAACACTTCCGGCTCGGGCGCCGTGAACGGTGACATCATGGTCTTCAGGCGGGCTGTTTTCTCCGCCAGTTGGTCGTCATAGCGTTCAATGGGCAAATTCTCGGGCGTCATGGTTTCTCTCGTCAGGCAAATTGGATCAGCGGGGATTGTAGGGAATCAGCCCGTGAAGTCCAGTTTTGTTGTGGTGCTATTTTGCAACACTGTTGGCAATCTAGACATCCATTTTCATTGATTGTAGCATTGCCGTCCGGTCTCAAGCAGCGAGTGAAAAGGGAATCCAGTGCAAATCTGGAGCTGACGCGCAGCGGTATGGGGAAGTCACGGCGATAGCGTTAAATAACGCAGACACTGTCCACTGCAGGATGGGAAGTCATCGCCCGGTGCGGGTTGCCACAGGCAACCGGCAAATCCCAAGCCCGAAAACCTACCGGTGTACGTCGCAATATCCATAGCCGTCGCGAACTACCGGCCGTGGCCCTGCGGCATCCCCAATGAAGTTTGGATGCTTTTTATAATGACAATGATAAAAAATACACTGCTGGCGGTGGTCTCCTCCGTGACGGCATTTTCTGGATGGGCGCAAGATAACACCACGGCTAAAAGTAGCGATGATCTGGTGGTTACCGCCAATCGCTTCCCTCAACCGGTCTCTTCCGTATTGGCGCCTGCCGATGTGGTGACCCGCGAAGATATCGACCGTTGGCAGGCCAAAAGCCTCAATGATGTGATGCGTCGTTTGCCCGGTGTCGATATTTCACAGTACGGCGGTATGGGGCAGGGGTCATCTCTCTCGGTACGCGGCACGGAAGCTCGTCATGTATTGGTACTGATCGACGGCGTGCCTATGGCCCGTTTGGGGATCAGCAACGGCGTCGATTTTAACCAGGTTCCGTTGGCGCTGGTTCAGCGTGTGGAGTTTATCCGTGGGCCACGCTCAGCCATTTATGGTTCTGGTGCCATCGGCGGGGTCATCAACATCATAACCCAGACGGATAAAGAGGGCGGTAAAGTCCAGGCGGGTATCGGTTCTAAAGGATACCAGCAGTACGATGGTGCCTTGCGCCAGCGTTTTGATAATACGGTTGCTACCGTTGCGGGCAGTTACCAGATGACCAATGGCTTCAATGTGCAGCCAGGCTCGCCTTATTCGGTCGACAGCGATCGTGACGGTTTCCGTAATAAAAGCTTCTGGGGTGGGTTGGAGCAGCAGTTCAATCAGAATTTCTCAGGCTTCGTGCGGGGTTATGGTTATACCAATAACTCGGACTACGATGTCGGCAGTGTACCTTACAGCCCGAAGTACAGTAATGATGAAGACCGCCTGTATAGCCACACCTATGATATGGGGCTGCGTTTCCTGTCTGGGGCTTTCTCTTCTCAACTGACGGGCAGCTATCAGAAACAGAAGGATTACAACTACAGCAGCCAGAACGGCCGTTATGGCATCAGTACCACACTTGATGATATGGATCAGCGTAACCTGCAATGGGGCAACACCTATGCTTTCGAGCACGGCAGCGTCACTGCCGGTGCCGATTTCCAGCAACAGCGCCTGACCTCTTCCGACAATTCCTTTGCCGATACCTATAAAAGAGACAACACGGGGCTGTACCTGAGCGGTCAACAGCAGTTTGGCAGCGTGACGCTGGAAGCCTCCGGGCGTGAAGACAAGGCAGGTGACTTTGGTTGGCACGGCACTTGGCAGACCGCGGCGGGTTGGGAGTTTGTTGATGGCTACCGAGCCACCTTGTCTTACGGTACGGGTTTCCTGACGCCATCGCTGGGCCAGCAATATGGCTCAAAACGCTTTGGCATTGATTCCAACAGCAACCTCAAGCCGGAAGAGTCCAAACAGTGGGAAATGGGTCTGGAAGGTTTGACCGGGCCGTTGGATTGGCGTTTGTCTGCTTATCATTACAAAATCCAGAACCTGATCAACTATGATTCTGACCCGGTGACCTATCAGGGCCGGTATTACAATGTGGATAGGGCAACGATTAAAGGCGTTGAATGGACGGGTAGCTTTGATACCTGGATGTTCACCCACCGCTTGACGCTGCAATATATCGATCCGCGTAATGACCAGACCGATGAGGTGTTGGCGCGCCGTTCGAAACGTCAGGCCAAATATCAGTTGGATTGGACGATGTTCAACCTGGACATGGATATCTCGTATCAATACTACGGCAAGCGCTACGACAATATCTCTTCTACTTATAACCCTGAGCAGCGCGTATTGCCGAGTTACAGCACGGTCGACGTGAGCGCCTCATATCCAATAACCTCTCAGCTGACAGTTCGTGGTAGAATTGCCAACCTGTTTGATAAAGATTATGAGACGGCTTATGGCTACGCTACCCCAGGAAGAGAGTACTACCTCACTGGCAGCTATACCTTCTAACGCCACTGCGGCTCCTCGCCCGACGGCGCTGGTTTTTGATTCCGGCGTCGGCGGGTTGTCAGTGTTTCAGGAGGTTCGGCAACTGCTGCCGGATCTCCACTATATCTATGCCTTCGATAACGTAGCATTCCCCTACGGCGAGAAATCCGAAGAGTTTATCGTGGAGCGCGTGCTGGAAATTGTCAGTGCGGTTCAGCAGCGCCATCCTCTGGCGATCGTCATCATCGCCTGTAATACCGCCAGTACCGTTTCCTTACCCGCACTGCGTGAACGTTTTGCTTTCCCGGTAGTGGGGGTGGTGCCTGCGATCAAGCCTGCTGCCAAACTGACCGCCAACGGTATCGTCGGTTTGCTGGCCACGCGCGGTACGGTTCAGCGTTCTTATACTCATGAACTGATCGAGCGTTTTGCGACAGATTGCAAAATTGAGCTGTTAGGCTCTTCTGAGCTGGTAGAACTGGCAGAAGCCAAACTGCATGGTGAACCTGTACCGCTGGCAACGCTGAAGAAAATCTTGCAGCCGTGGCTGAACATGCGCGAGCCTCCGGACACGGTAGTGTTGGGCTGTACTCACTTCCCTCTATTATCTGAAGAGTTGATGCAAGTCCTGCCTGAAGGAACGCGGCTGGTGGATTCCGGTGCGGCAATTGCCCGCAGAGCCGCATGGCTTATCTCTAATCAGGAAAATCTGGTCTCAACTCAGGAAGAAAATCTGGCGTATTGCATGGCACTGAATGAAGACACCGATGCTTTATTGCCCGTTTTGCAGGGTTATGGCTTTAAATCGTTGAAAAAACTGCCGCTTTAATGGAGTTTTGCTTAAACATTCGACGGTCAGCAAAAAAAGTGAATTTAGGGGTTGCGGCGTTCTGAGAACTCCCTATAATGCGCCTCCACTGACCGGGAACAACGACGAAGC
>NZ_JBKABN010000065.1:0-4866 GCF_046269175.1 Serratia sp. J2 | reverse complement strand
CTACCAACTCGGTTAAAGTCTACCCGCCTTTGGGCGGGTAATTAAAGTGTCTTTAAACATACAAGGGGAAATGAGTAGTATGAACTGACAGCCAATAGCTCAGTCTTTCTTGTTTTATAGCGGTGAGTTCGGGCTTGATTCGCAAGCTCACCCTGCGGTCGGCCCGTCGGCCGTCCAAAATGTCTCTGCGCTGCGAGCCATTTTGTCGAACCCTGTCGAGGTTTCTCACCCCTCTCTGACTGTGTTACATGCAAAAAAAGCCTGAACGTGAATTCAGACTTTCTCTTGGAATATGGCGGTGAGAGAGGGCTTGATTCGCAAGCTCACCCTGCGGGCGGCCCGTCGGCCGTCCAAAATGTCTCTGCGCTGCGAGCCATTTTGTCGAACCCTGTCGAGGCTTCTCACCCCTCTCTGACTGTGTTACATGCAAAAAAAAAGTCTGAACGTGAGTTCAGACTTTCTCTTAAAATATGGCGGTGAGAGAGACCGCCATATATAAAACTAATACAAACCAATTTAATTTAAAAATTCTATATTAATCTGTATATTACGGATTGTTTCATCCAATGCCAACCTAGCGCATACCAACGTATCTTACAACTAATGGCATACTGGATGGCATACCCATTGCTCAGGATAAAACATAATGGCATTACTTACCGACACCAAAGCTCGGCACATCAAACCCGATGACAAGCCATTGCCACATGGTGGCATTACCGGGTTGACACTTCATCCCTCGTCTACCAAAGGCCGTGGGAAATGGGTACTTCGCTATGTGAGCCCGGTGACACAAAAACGGCGTAATGCCGGTTTAGGCAGCTACCCCGAAATCAGTATCGCTGATGCCGCTCGCCTGGCACAAACCATGCGCGAACAGTTGGCAAACAACACTGACCCACTGGAGGTTAAAAAGGCGGAGACAGAAAAAGTCGTTATTCCTACATTCGAAGAGGCCGCACGAACAGTTCACAGTGAGTTATTGCAGGGTTGGAAGAATAAAAAACACGGTAAGCAATGGCTCTCCAGTCTCGAGCGCAACATCTTTCCGTCATTAGGTTCTAAACCGCTGGATACCATTACTGTTGCGGATATTGCGGCGGCCTTACGGCCTATCTGGTTAAGTCTGGCTCAAACCGCTGGCAGGGTGAAACAGCGTATCCATGCTGTGATGCAGTGGGGATGGGCTCATGGCTACTGTAATGCCAACCCGGTTGATGTGGTGACCCATTTGTTACCTCAACAAATCAGCGCCAATCTACGTACTGAACACCAGCCTGCCATGTCATGGCGGGAACTTCCTTCATATGTCAGCAGTCACGTTTATAGTGATGAACGTTATAGTGTCACCCGTGCTCTACTGCTGTTTGTCATCCTGACTGCCTCCCGTTCCGGTGAAGCGCGTGCCATGCGATGGGATGAAGTCGATTTCAAAAATCGCCTTTGGACATTACCTGGCGAGCGAATGAAAGCGGGGGTGCTTCACCGGGTTCCTTTATCTCAGCAGGCTGTTGCTGTGCTTGAAAAGATGAGGGGATTGCATGACGAACTGGTATTTCCTTCCCCCAGGAAGCAAACGGTATTATCAGATATGGTACTCACTGCATTTCTGCGTAAAACAAACGCCCCCAGTGATACCTTAGGTAGGGTGGCAACTGCTCACGGGTTCCGCTCCAGTTTCCGTGACTGGTGTAGCGAACAGGGATACCCTCGTGACCTGGCTGAACGGGCATTGGCGCACACCATACAAAACAAAGTGGAAGCCGCTTATCATCGAACCGACCTTCTGGAGCAACGGCGTCCTATGATGAAGGCATGGGCAGATTATGTTTCACCTATCGCATCTGATGCTATGTAAATACGCGCCCCATTTGGGCGCTTTTACGTTGTCTCTTTTTTACGACCTGTTTCTTTGAATGCTGAATGAATCGATTTGTCATCTCTTGACCAGTCAAGAATACGACGTACCAAGTTTTCTTTCTTGATGCCTGTCGCTTTTCTTTTTTGTTCAGATGTCGGCAGTTTCTGGTTCTCTTTCGTTATTTCATTATCCCGCTCTTCAACAAACTGCCACAGCGACTCTTCAATTGCCTCAACTGCTGATGCTTTATTTTTCCATCCTCCTTTTGGCATCTTTTCGTACAGCAATCTTATTACTTCATGTTTAACTTTGATGAAGCGTTCGGCTTTAGCGAGTCCTCCCATACGTGCGTTTTGTTGCCGGTTTTCTTTATCCTCGTTGCGGTGTTTTATCCACAGGTGGTGTGCAATCATTCCATCACACTGATTAAAAAAGCTTATAGCCTCGCGTAATGCTTTCCAACCCTCACTCGGGTCAATCGGCCAAACATATCGGGCCCAATGATACTTAACCGCAGCACGAAAAAGCAGCATGCTGAACTCTTCTTCCATCTCTTCGGGATTTCTACCGTAGAGATAATTATCGAGTACGTGATCTAAACTCCACTGAGCACGCCATCCGGAACCCTTTAACCCTATATCTTTGGCTTGATCCACTATCGGTTTTACGTATGCATTATCATCATTCAACCATGCCATATCATCAGGCCAAGTGCTGTATTCCAAACTGTTCTTGAGTCTGTGACGCACGGCTTCAAACTCTGTGATAAGTTCGTTAAATAGCAACTCAGAATAAATATTATCTATTGTTTTCAATTGGATGGCCCTGAGAAAAAATTACGTAAAGCAGCCGTATTTTTTTGACATTGCTCAGCAGGTAAGCTTTCTCCCGTACAAAGTGAATCCGATTAGGGGAAGTCTCAACCATGTCTTTATACGCTGTCAAAATACTACGTCTGCCTGCTGTTGTTAACAAAACAGGGCTGGCTAGATCCACCATCTATGATTGGATCAATCCGAAGTCACCCCGTTACGATCCCAGTTTCCCAAAACAACGGTCGTTGGGAAAAAAATCTGTTGGCTGGCTTGAATCCGAGTTGGATGAATGGCTGCAACATCGTTGCAAAGTAACGCATTAGTAATCATAAAACTACGTTCCCTCCGATCTTCTTTGAGGGAGGGGGAACTGAACCATCGTTAAATTGATGACTCACCCTATCCATATTGCAGCCCACTTTTTAAAAGGTGACAGAGTTACACTCAAGCTACTGTGTTAACTCAAGAAATATAGTGATGCAGTCCTAAATATAGAACCTGCTGTAAATTGTCCGCAAACAGTTATTTTACTGTTGAAGGCAAGGGTATAATGTATTGCAGTATGACTATAATAAGTGTGAAATTTAATTGAAGGCGACGAAAATGTATAATACTGAAAATGTTACAGATGATGATAACGGATATCTTGAAGAAGAATTTGTCCCTGATTACGGATATGATTCAGATGAAGATAATTTTGAGGCTGCTTATGATGATGCCCTTAAGTGAAAAAAGTAAGAGGATTTTTATTAAGTAATTTATTTTAATAGAAATCATATTGATGGGTAATAGTAAAAAGCCCCCGGCATCGTGAGATGTCGGGACTGAGTGTTCCTCCTAGCAGGTCACCAATCCAGCTTTGAACATGGTTTGTCGTTGTTTTTGTCATCAGAAATCCGGAATACAGCTCGCAAGAATCAGATACTGATTGCAATCGGCAAAGGGGAGGGGGGCCATGATTAACATCAGCATAATTGAATGGTTACGCTCATTGCCTAATTTGATTATTCACGGAGCACCCAATGACCATTTGGCTCGTTCATCAGCATGGCGTTCCGCCCTCTTCAGGATGCAGAGTTCTATCTGCTGAGGTCGTATATGCTGCTGGAACCGGGCTACTTCGTCCAGAAGCTCATCTCGCTCATCCTCAACGGAGGGCTCATTCTGTTTACGCATGGCGCGGTATGTCGCATCACCGATAAACTTAACCCAGCTGCGAACCAGTGCTGTGGCTTTCTTTCCATATTTGAAGTAAAGCTCAATGGCACGAAGCCGATCTTCGAGCAAATACATAAACAATCCCCTGAGAGTCCAGAAAATCGTCCGGCCCCCCGTAACGGTCATAAATCTTGGCGTTGGCAGGTGGCCGGGGTGATATTCTTGTCAGAGCTGGTGAACGATATGGTTTAACGAACCAGCACGCCCAGTGCATCATTACTGGTAAAGGCCATCTATCGAGGGGGCAGCTATAGTTGTGGTCGGAAAATAACGCGCTGGATAATCTACTTATCTCTTTTTTCCATCAAATTCGAACGTGATGACTGTGCTCACATTGAACCGCCGCGTCAGCTTGATAAGGTCTCCCCTTGGTGACTCAGTAGTTGTGGGTTTAGCAAGCGATGGATGCTGCGCCGTAATCGGCACAGGCACGCTACCGCCCTCCCTGTTCTTGTTCAGGGCCTGAAAGGGGACTTGATTGAAACTGGGGGTAGACAGCAGGCAAGAACAAACGTAATCAGAGAAAGGACATATCCAATGATACGGTTGATCTATCCGTAAGTCGCACCTAACGCCTCATATCGGCAAGGTCACTGATAGCAAAAAGTAGTATCACAGTAGTGTAAGAACATAACGCAATACGCTTTTGGCGCAACCGCTTATTCTATAACAAGATTATCTGAAGTATTCAAGACGGTATTCAGCATTTTGTTTGCCGAATACCTGACTGCGTGAATGGAATGAGCCTCATGTGCAGTCAGCCCCATATCATCGAGCAACCTACGGGGTCCTTGGTGGAACTTGGGTGCGAGCCACATGAACCATAAAGTTCGGTGCAAGGTTTACTACACTCACCGGTATGGCGTTACCAACCCCCAAGTGAATCACTGCCCCTGACCCGCGACAGCCTCACTAATTGGAGAAGGGGATCAACCATAGTGTCATTAATGGCCCCAGATTGATGCTAAAAGA
>NZ_JBKABN010000064.1:0-5150 GCF_046269175.1 Serratia sp. J2 | reverse complement strand
GAAGATCCTTTCCTCAAGACTGAATTACATCATCAAATAAAAAAATACTGGCCATATGATCAGTAAACATCTACCATAACCCACATAATGTTTATCTAAGCGAACGAGTTCACATGTCATACAGAGTATCGTCTTTTTTTGCAGGTATCGGTGGGTTTGACCTTGGTTTAGAAAGAGCAGGGATGAATGTTGTTTTTCAGTGTGAAATCAACAGGTTTTGTCAGAGCATCTTGAAAAAACACTGGCCTAACGTACCACTTGAAAATGATATAGGCTTGATAAAACCGAATGACATACCTGCGAGTAATGTATGGTGCGGCGGATTTCCTTGCCAAGACGTTTCCTTAGCGAATCAAGGCAAGAGAAAAGGACTATTAGGCGAGAGAAGCGGACTGTTTTTTACCTATGCAAAACTTATCAAAGAAAAAAAACCTGACTGGATTATTATCGAAAATGTTCCCGGACTCCTCAACTCCCATGACGGCGAAGATTTCAAAACAGTCATCGAAACACTGGATGAACTCGGGTATGGCATATCGTGGCGAGTACTGGACGCAAAATACTTTGGAACACCCCAAAGACGACGTAGAGTGTACATTGTCGGAAGTTTTGGAGACATGCGCTCCGCTAAAGTCCTTTTTGAATCCGGAACAACTAAAATCGTTGATAAATCGGGCTCAGGAGAGAGGTCAGGAAATACCAGAAAACATGCTGAAAGCATATCAAAAACAAATACATATTCTATCCAACATGCAGGAATCGGAAGAAAACCAAGCGCAGGACCACAAGCTAAAGGATTCCGAAACGATGGTGAAACATATACGCTTGACTCCAGAGGAAGCTCAGACGCTGTATGTTCGCCGAATGCTCCCTTCCGAGTACGAGAGGTTGCAGGGATTTCCGAAAGATTGGACTCTCGTAGATTTAGAGCAATAGGTAATGCTGTTGCAGTACCTATTATCGAATGGATTGGTAAAAGAATAATATTAGTAGATAATACTAAACCTTAATCACTTCATTATTCAATAAAGTAAACTCACCTTCAAATATTTCAGGGCATGGATTGCCCTGATCAGTTAAAAACCGAACAAAAGTAGAGTAGTTTGTGAAAATAGATCTATCCTTATTAATCCTAAGAGGTATTGGACCATTTTTTTTATCGCTGGAATCATCCTCTTCAATCGGCAACAAACAAAGAGTCCAATTATGTTTTCTCAAATCTCTTAAGTTTGCATTCCTTATTCTTTTATATAAATAATTATACAATGGCAATCCGACTGCAAAAACAATTTTACCCCCAGTTTGATCTACGACATTACCCTTAACCAAAAACTGTTCTTGTTGTCGCCTCCATGCATTAGTTTCTATGGTATTAGCTCCAACGTATTCTCTCAAAAATTGATTTTCAGGTTGATTCATCTCAGCCCAAGCCTCTATATGCTTAGAGATCTTGCCTGTACTACTGGTCTCGCCACCACCTTGCATCTCTAGTAAAATCTCATCTATCTTATTATTTTTAGAGAAGTTACGCATGACATAATCAGCGTGGTAATTATGTTCTGCCTCTGGCAGAGGAATTGTGACCTCTCTTTTAATACCAACATCAGATTGAGTTAGGTCAGCGTCGTCATATATAAACCTTGCTATACTTAATAATAATTCCTGTTGATGCTTAACCAATCCTATCTTCTTTTTATTTTTATCCGATGTTCTTGATGAGCAAAGTCTGTGCTCGCAAGTAATCCAAATAGTGCCATCGTTTTTACGAACAGAACAAACAGGGGCTAATGATTTGGATACTTTATCGCACGTTCTATCCATAAAAGGACACATTACATCATCTTTTTTAGAAACTGGTATTATATCCAGATCCACATCAGTTCGTTGACCTAAGTACTCTGCAACACAAACAGCCATGATAGTCGCCATCCACTATTATCAATAGA
Source organism: Serratia sp. J2 (assembly GCF_046269175.1). Classification (NCBI taxonomy): domain Bacteria; kingdom Pseudomonadati; phylum Pseudomonadota; class Gammaproteobacteria; order Enterobacterales; family Yersiniaceae; genus Serratia; species Serratia sp. J2. The sequence goes on along the minus strand of NZ_JBKABN010000064.1, from coordinate 3,204 downwards.
TAACAATAATCTCACAATAAAACAAAACAGTGGAGATCTGTTCAGGCTATCATAGCCCCCCCCTTGAAATAGTGGATAATCCATCACCCTTCACAAGTAAGTACATCCCTCGTATTTACCATAACACCCGTTCCGCGCACCACCAGAACACCATGGGTGGCGTTTCCGGTGGCTAGGGGATGAAACCGAGAGGAAACACCCCAAAAAACCACCGGGAACGCGCCTGATAAATATTAACCTCATGCATACCTATGCAACCAGATGAATAGCCTCGGGTTTTGAAGAAAAAAACCATCCTGAGCCGCGTTTCCGGTCGTTTTAACTCAGACTAGGGCCGCCATAACCCCGCTGACGAGGCGAACGTTCCAGCTCCAGTGTTTTCTGGTGCTGGATATCCCGTTCATGCTGCTGCCGCTGCTCGATGGTATTCAGCTGTTCGACAACCGGCGCAGCTGCTCGCTTAAACTCTGCACCTGTATGCTCAAGCTGCTGACTTGCTCGCTCAGTCTCGCGTTCTCCCGTTGCATAAGACCAGACATCTTCCGCAATTCCACGAAGGCGCTCTCCCACTCGTCCAGCCTTTGCGAGTAATCCTGCTGTAGCTGCTCTAACGCGCTCAGCAACTGTGTTTCCAGCTCCGTCATGTCCTATTTCCCCGCCAGTATCATCCAGTCCGAATCCTCGCCGTACCGCCCCGCCTTCTCGTTCACCCTCACGCAGCGCCGTTTCTCGTCCCCGCACGTCGACAACTGCACGCCGCTGTTCTTCTGTGACAGGATGGCCTGTGTCCTCTCCTGCTCCCGGAGGGTCACGTAATTGTCGACTATCTGCTGCCCTTGCCACCACAGCACACTCCCGCTCGTGGCGATCAGCAACACGGAGACCAGGGTGATCGTGAGCCACGTCCGCCCGACCATACGCAGCACGCTCAGCCGGTTCGACTGCATAGCCTCGGCCATACCCCTCTCGTGGGCGCTGATGGCGTCGCTGATTCTCTTCGCGCTTGCGCTCAGTTCCGTTTTTACAGACTGTTCGTGCTCGCTGAATGCGGCTTTCAGCATCTCGCCGGTACGCTCGCGCTGCACCGTCGATTTCTGCTCTAAGTCCTTCGCCAGCGTTAAAAGATTGCTCATAGAGTGCTCCCTTCAGTCGGATATTGCGCCCCCCGTCCGGGTCGGCAATGCTGATACTACTTTTTGTCGTCCGAACCACCTCAAAACCTGACCGCTCCAGCGCCTCTGTGACATCCTGACGGGTTTTCAGCTCCCCAGACGCAGCCAAGCCTAACAAACCCCGCGTAATCGCTTCTGAGGCCTCCTGTTTCGTTTTCGGTAACGCGGACGCCGTCACCAGCGCCCGCCGGTTCTCCGGCGCATTCGGATCGTGCAGCCCCAGCCTGCCGTTGACCACCGTCTGCCATGCATCGATGCGGGGACGGTCGGCGCGGTCGTAATAGGGCTGGAGACGCTTGCCGGTCAGCAGTTCTGTGTTCGGTACCAGAAAATTCAGCTCCAGCCGCCCTTTGTCCTGATGCTCAACCCACAGCACGCTGTACTGGTCTTTATCGAGTCCGGGCATCAGAACCCGCTCGAAGCTCGCCATCAGCTTTTCACGCTGCCCGGGAGGTAGATCCTTTTCGGCAAAGGACAGCACGCCGGAGGTGTATTTTTTGGCGTAGGGCGAGGCGTCGATAAGCTCCCGGACTTCTTCAGGCTTCCCCTGCAGGATGCTGGCGCCATCGCGATTCCGGTCTTTCCCCAATAGGTAATCAACCGGCCCGGCACCACCGCCGCGCCCCCGGGGGTGAAACTTAACGATCATCGTCAGCCCCCTTTTCCAGTACGACATGCCGCAGCCGCTCAAGTCCGGCATCAATGGCCATCAGCGCGGCGACAACCTGTACGCGGTCGTGTCCGCTGCCGCCACCGGCGTTAACCTGCCGGGCAATCTGATTGAGGTTGTTCCCCATGCCGGCAAGCTGACGAAGCAGCGCCGGCGAGATCGATGGAAGTTTGCCGGCGCGGGCGGGCTTCTCGTCCAGACACGTCTGCCGCATCCAGGCCGCGAGCTGCTTACCGTCGCAGCGCTCCAGCAGACGCTGGTGCTCATCCTCGGTAACCCACATCGTGAGCATCTTGCTGCGTTTATCTGCCAATCCGGCCTCCTGATAACGCCCGGACGGGCGGGAAATCTTTTCCCGGTCGGCGCGGTGTTGGGCAAGCCGCAGGCGCGTCAGTGGTTTTTAGCGGGTTTCGGGGCGCAGCCCTGAACCAGTCACGTAGCGCTAGCGGAGTGTATACTGGCTTAATATGGTAAATCGAGGTGACTATGTAAAACAAAATGCGCATGAGTCAGAGGAAAAACCGGCTGCGTGTGACCAGGTAAAAACGGAGTGACCGTGCAAAATGCTCCAGATGACGATATGCCGCTTCCTCGCACAGACAGAGCTACCCGCTCAGGCGGGTGTGCCTAGTCTGCGCTGTGGCGAGCGGAGGGGGTAACAGGATAGGTTTGAGACAACTGGGTAAGAAAAAAGAGCAGAAAGAAGGATGTCGCCAAAAACGGCTCCATTAGCCGTCTCGACCTGTCCCTCGCTACGCTCAAGACAGGTCGAGCCACCCTAAACTGTCACCAGTCTAAGGTACTCGGCCTTGCTCCGGACTATCGGCGGGAAATGCGAATTTCCCTGCCCCTCGCTCGCGCTCCGGAGACACACCGTTACCTGCTGTCACTGCTTTGGCCTTGGCTGTGGCTGTACCGCCTCGCTTTTTTTAAGTGGTGCCGTTGAATGCCCGTTGTCCACTAGTGCAGTGCTGTACGGTTCTGCTGCGCCGTACAAGGAATAGTGCGCGTCGCACGCTCGGATTGTTTGAGCGATACCCCCGTTCAATCCAACTATCACGCCTTACCGGTAACAAACTCTTGAGGCCAACCCGGTACAGACACGACTTATCGCCAATGGTGATAGCCATTGGTAACTGGATGTTCTTTTGCGGGAATATTTTTATGGAGTAAATGCACTTGAAGAAGTTGGCCTCTAGAGGCTAAACTACAAGAACTGATTTGGTTACTGATTCCCGCTAAGAACTCAGTTACCGTCCGGATTCCAAGAGTTACCAGCTCGAAGAACCCGAACAAAACCGCCGTAAGGCGGTTTTTTTCGTTTCAGGCCTAAAGACTACCCGCAGCAAAAAAGGATCTCAA
>NZ_JBKABN010000063.1:0-5326 GCF_046269175.1 Serratia sp. J2 | reverse complement strand
CAAGTCCTGTCCGCCAAAGTTTCAACTCGAATCCTGTCATCGCTCACCCACACACTTAAAATATGACATTTTGTCATATTATATCTTTATAATATTGTTTTTCACACCCGGCAGGGCGACGGCCGTTTCGGCTCACCGGCATGAAAGCTTTGGGTTCAATGCGCGTTAGCGCATGAAGGCGACAAACATGGCCATAAAGAACTCAGATGATAAGGGTCGCCGGTCGCGCGGCATAGCCGCCCAGTTCTGATAGGTTTTGCCTATCCCACCCCCCGCCCTGTAGAGCCAATCCCACTAATAGCGCCACAAAGCTGTTTTTGCGCGGTCGGAGTGGTCACGGCAAGGCGTAGCCGCAGCCGGGGCGTATCTCCGCGTTAGCGGGCCGGTAGGGCCGCTTACGAGCGTGTATATGAAACTTTCAGCGATAGTTTTTACAACGACTTTATAGTTAGTTACAGCATCTATCTTAAAGTCACTCTGTTCCGGGCCTTTAGGCCCGGGTCGGGCTGGTTTTGCCGTGTGTAAGTGTTTCGTTGTTTCTAATCTTTGCTAAGTGTTGTTGTTTGCCCACCGCAGGTGGGAGCTACCATGAGTTGTGTTGAGATTTTACGAACCGGCGCGAGCTTTGCTCGCTGCAAGGGCGGTCACTTATGCCCTTAATCCACAGGAAATGTAGGACGGAGTAGGATCTTTTTAATTAGTTTACTAATTAAAAGAAAAAGATCTCTGATGTATGAGTATATTGCAGGTAAGGAATGAGTAGTTTCCGGGTAATTGTGATATCTCGATTGCGGGTATTTGTGGATTAGAAGATAAAAGAAAATAAAACATGCATGTTTGCATTCTGGAACATGAGGGGAGTAGTCAGTGAGCGTTTTAGATGTGTGTTTTTTGAACGAAAACCGTAGGTTGAGCAGCACGAAAACCGCCAGCAGCGGTTAGAAGATATTTTTATTAGATTTGGGACTCAGTGCACGCTGTCCGGCGGGACATGTTCCAGCCCAAGGTCCAGTTGATACAGTCGCATATGCGCAAGCCGCTCGAATTCATCTGGCGTCATTTGATAAATCTCGTCAGCAGGAAGCGTTTTCGTTAAATGATCAGCCATAGCATAGAGCCTGTCGTCAAACTCCAGCCTGCCTAGTTTTTTCGCACGCTTCTGCTTCAGGGCATTTTCTCGCCGGCGTACTAGCGTTGCATGTCTCATACGTTCATACCAACGCTTACGGGCAGCACTGACGCTAATTTCCTCTCCCGGAGCAAGAAGGCCATCTGCTTCGGCCATCAGCCTTTCCTGTTGCTGCGCATACAGTTTATCGATATTGACGCCAACCAGCTTCCAGAACTGCTCGGACAACACGACATGCTTCGGATACCAGTAACGGTTAACATTGTCCCACTGCACACCCTCGGGTAATTCCAGTAGACCGAAACGCATGAGCTCTTGTATAAGAGTGCATACCCGGCGAACGGTAACGGCCGTTTCCGGGATAACTTTCCCGTCTTCGCCTTTTGGACTGAGTTCGTTGGCCAGCCGGCTGACATTCATCGTAACGATATTTGTTGATCTGTCAGCGACGCTGATAAGCAGGGGAAAAGTCGCATCAAGCAGATTCTGCCTATCTGGACGAAAATCACGGGAACGTCCCACAACCCGACGCATCTGAACAAAGTAGGGGTGTCGGGAGAGGCGTATGCGCAGCGATACACGGCCACTTTGCTTGTCACGTTTAACTAACCGACGATAGCCATGACCAAACTCGCCGGACAATGGTTTGTATTGCTCCGGCCGAATATATAAAGGGTTAGGGCATTTACACGCAGTAGAATGCTCACCTCTTCGGCGTTTGGTTGGTTTGGGGGGAGCCTGCATCTGGAGTTCGTCAATCCACTGCCAATAGGTGTCGTCTGTAGCGGCACGCTCAAGCGCATCGAAATTGATGTTTTCCCAGGTAGGATCGTTCGATAGGTTGTCTGGACTTTTGCTAGTCACACCCGCCAACACTTATGGCGGTCTTTGGGTATTGTTTTCTGAATTGCATGAGTTATAATCTCTCACAGGCCAGAGCCTGCTTTGTGACCCCCTGATATCTGATCCCTTCCGCCAAGTTGCGAACAGATTTCGGGGGGTTTTTGCATTCAAGGCCCGCTGTTCTGGTACCTTTTCCCTTTGAGCATTTCAGGATATGCCCATCCAACTGCACTATGCCGCTTAAAGCCACATAGTCTCTTATTCTTTTGCACTCTGCATCGTCTCTTACAAGTCGATGACATCAGCATAAATCTTTGCAAATACTACCCGTTTTTTCTCCGCTTGCAACAAATGAATCCCCGCAGAACGATCCCTACCACCTGAGAGTTATAAAATACCCTTATAAATCATAATGCTCCGTCATAGTTCTGAAAGATCACGCATACACCCTCGCTACGGAATACCTAATGTTATCGATTTAGAGTAATTTTTGTCTAGTGAACACCAGTAGCCGGTGAAGCTGTTTCTGAGTACAGGTGCCTCATCGAAAGATGCATTGCTGGAGGTTGGTGTCAAAAAAGGATGGCACTTATACGTACCGCCCAGATTTGCGTCTATCGGTTACGATATTTTGTTTAAAGACAACATATATATACTACCTTGGTCTAGTGAAATGCAGGTAAAATTTTCACCAATGCATTTGTAACCAATTTTAAATTATCTTGCCTCTATCCAAAAAACGATAATCTACTAATCCGTATTGACGCGCCGCAGATAAAATCTATAGGTGTAGTTGTCAGCTACCCACACAAAATTTAATGCTTAATTACAACGGTTAGTTAGTTATTGATTCGCCTCAATATATTATATTTCCCTTCTAACCAGTTAAGGAATAAATATGTCTCGGGAAATCAATAATAAAATTATTAATCTAAATGACACCCATTTAGAAATACCATCTATTTTTAAAATTTACATGAACAATCTAGATGAGCCTTGCGGAATAAAAAATAAGTCTTCAATATTTGTATATGCAAATAAGGCATACCTTGAGTTACTCAACTTACCTAAAGGGTACAGTGTCACAGGACGCCTGGACAGCGAACTTCCCGCTCCCACATCAGAGTATGCTTCGATGTTTCAGGCCCATGACCGTCTTGTTGAGAAAACAGGTAAACGACGGAGTTCATTAGAAATTCACCCTTTTGGAAGAGATCAACAGCTAAAGGCCTATTTCTTTGATAAAACACCTTTCCCTGACGCAAGTGGAAAAACCGTGGGGACCTTTTTCCACGGACGCAAAGCCGAACATTTGTCATTGCGACTTTATACAACCGGCGATAAAGCAGAATCTTTATTACTTACTTTTCCAAGCAATTTATTCTCAGAAACAGAATGGATGATTATATTTTATCTACGTTCTCATTTATGCAGAAAGGAAATCGCAATGAAATTAAATCGCTCGGAAGGATATATAAAAAATTTAATCGCTATGATATATGATAAAGCGGGGGTTACTAATACGCGGATGCTTATCGATTTTATTAGAGAGAAAGGCTGGCATCGATATGTGCCAGAACAACTTTTGACACATCATCACCGTATATTACCTTAGCAGAGGTCATCTAAAAAGATTCTGTCTGTGCTCAGGTGTGAATCAGGGCATAAGAAAATAAAATCGAGCTGTGTCTTAGCATACAGCTGATGCGCAGTGTTACCGGAGATACAGAATGTATCTCCTTTTTTAACTGGGTAATGCCGTTTATTCTTCAACACGCCATCGACCAGATCGGCAAGGTAAATAACGCCTTCTCCATCCAGCATGGAATACCACTCGTCACCCTGCGTATGCACATGGCAACTAACCTTTGTTCCCTCATCCATGCGAGTACCAAAGCTGTTCAGCGTAGTTCCCTTTTGCAAAGGCGCAATTCGGATGCCGGCAACAGCGTCATACACCGCGTTACCAATTTCTTCATAAAAACCCTTCATAATGCCATTCCTTTTTAAAAATTAATAGTGCCGAGACGGCACTATATTGCCCATTCCTGTTCTCGTATGATTCAACGCGTTGAATCGATACACGTCTCTTCTCACCGCCAAGAGCAGAGATAAATAAACTCAAACGCATATATAAAATACCAGTTAACTTGCTGATTTACTGATGAATTCCAGAAGACGCTCAACCATTTTTTTGGCTTCATCTAGGGATGTTTTGTACTTACGTGCATCATCCTGAGCGTCATAAAATGGGTTAAGGGCGTCACTATTCTTATCCCGATGGTATTTCAAGATAGCTTCTGCCACGTCGTCATCAATTGTGTAGAAGTAGCTTTCCGGATAGTCCAGTGCTTTTGCGATGCGGACGATGACATCAAAGGAAGGGGTAAAGCGCCCACTTTCATAATTGGACAAACGAGAATTGAGGCTTACGCCTTCGATGCCAATGAGTTCGGCCAATTTTCCTTGTGATAATCCTGCAGCTTCGCGGGCTGCTTTTAGTCGCTTGGGAACCATGTTGAGCTACCTCGTAGTATCAGGCGATCATATAAAGCGCAGGAAAGACCAAACATCATTAACGCAAATATATTTGTTTTGATGTAATTTGGTGTTATGATTTCAATCGTACCCCGTTCTACCGCCAAGAGATCGGAGTGCACCTGAACAAGAATAGACTGAGCGATGCCGCTGTCTGAACAGAAGAGAGCTGAGTGAGACAGCCACTGTTTCAGCGTTATCGCCCAGTGTATTCGGCCCCCGCCGGATACAGAGAATGGCCCCTGAAGGGGATCGGTTCGGGCGAGAGCATGATGGATATTGAAGAACTTAACGGACAATCCTGGTATCTAGCGCAGTACATTACCGGTGGCAAAAACCGCGAAAAACTTTTTGGCTGGCTTAGCGAGCAGCACATCACCCCCTGGACGCCACTAACAATCAAAACCATTCGACGCACGGATAAAATCAACTGTATACGCAAGCGCATTTCACCTTTATTCCCCGGTTATTTTTTTCTGAAAGCAAATCTGGCCACTCAGACCGTTGATAATATCCGTCGACACTCCGCCTTCTGTGGCTTTGTTATGAATGGTTCTCAAATTGCACCACTTCGCCCATTGATCGTGGAAGGTTTGATGAAACGTCATCCGGACCCAGCGCTTAGTCCAGAGGCTCAAGATGAGCTGGAATCCGCGTCCCGGGTATGGCTCACATCAGCACAGTATCAGTACCTTCTCCGTATAGAGCAAGATTCCCAACCGGTGTCGAGAATGACGCTGCTAATGAAGCTTGTCTTCGAGCCCAGCTTGCTGGGGTTCTAATTACACTCCCGGCATTTACCAGTTAACCCGGCCT
>NZ_JBKABN010000062.1:0-5586 GCF_046269175.1 Serratia sp. J2 | reverse complement strand
CTTCTCTTCTGGCGCGTTGTCGATCTGGTCGAAAGCACGTGCAGAACCACCGTAGGTTTTAGCCAGAACGGTAGTGATTGCAGCAGTCAGGGTAGTTTTGCCGTGGTCAACGTGGCCGATAGTACCGACGTTAACGTGCGGTTTTGAACGTTCAAATTTTTCTTTAGACATCGATTGTCCCTCTAAGACACGGATAAATCGGTGGTATCACCACATCAACCAAGCATTTGCTTGTTGAATTCAGGAAACAGAAAGAAAATCAGGGGGCGAGAAATTAAGAAGTGGTGCTGATAGGCAGATTCGAACTGCCGACCTCACCCTTACCAAGGGTGCGCTCTACCAACTGAGCTATATCAGCACATCTTGGAGCGGGCAGTGGGAATCGAACCCACATCATCAGCTTGGAAGGCTGAGGTAATAGCCATTATACGATGCCCGCATCCTGGAACTCGGCTACCTGACTTTTCTGTAGACTTTAAAGGTGGAGAGAAGGATTGTTCGTCGCTTAACTCTTCACCCTTCGTGCCAGCAACTTCCGTTACGCGGCGCGAACTGTTTGAAGGTTTTCACCTTCCCCGACCGGCGCTTGATTCAGCATTACCGCTCGGTGTGACCCAGTACCTCGGGTCTAATATGGTGGTGGGGGAAGGATTCGAACCTTCGAAGTCTGTGACGGCAGATTTACAGTCTGCTCCCTTTGGCCGCTCGGGAACCCCACCAGATTTTAACTACTGTATTGACCACTTTATACTTGAATGGTGCCGGCTACCGGAATCGAACTGGTGACCTACTGATTACAAGTCAGTTGCTCTACCTACTGAGCTAAGCCGGCATCAAGTGCAGCGCATTCTAGGTAGAGCTGACGGGCTATGCAACAAAAAAATTGCGATCTAAGCCCTATCGCTCATAAATCAGCCGATTTCTGCATCCGGCTCGCAATTTTTTACCGTTGAGGCGCAAAATTTCATCAATTATGGGCATTACTCTAAACTATTTTAGACCTATCCTGCTGAGGCTTTCCCTGCACTTTGCTGTATCGCTCAATCAAAGATAGCCCATCGGTTGAAAGCCGCGATCTGGGTAGTGCACCACAAAGAGGACAGTGCTCTCTGATGGTGCCTGTATACCGCTTTCGTCCCTGGATTGGCTGCACCCGCACAGGCTAGCCGTATTGGCGCGTTTATTGCTTATCTTCATTATCCCAAATAACCAGGAGGTATGACCGATGAAAATTGTCCTGATCAATGCGGCAACGCTTCCCATTTACCGTGCCGAACTGGCGCAGTTGCTCACCGATGCGGTCACTCATGGGGCTTCAGTAGGTTACGACACGCAAATTCCCCACGAAGATGCCGAGAGCTACTTCCATAGCCTGCGCCCAGCATTGGCCAAAGGAGAGTTACTATTGTGGATTGCCAGAGATGAAAGCGGTGTCATTGGCACAGCCCAACTAGCCCTGTGTCAGAAGCCCAACGGCCGCAACCGGGCCGAAGTACAAAAACTGCTGGTGCACAGCCGCGCCCGTCGCAATGGCGTTGGCCAGGCGTTGATGAAAACGCTGGAAAAAATGGCGCTTGAGATCCACCGTGGCCTGCTTTATCTGGACACCCAGGCCGGCTCTGCAGCCGAAGCGCTGTATCGCTCGTTGGGCTACCGCTGCCTCGGGGAGATACCCGATTACGCCGCGGCTCCCGACGGGTATTACCACCCTACGGCGATTTACTACAAGCGGCTGTTTGCCGTTCAGCAACCCTCTCGCGCCGCCGCAAGCTGACCTGAAAACGGTATCATTACCCAGTGATACCGCCCTGCAACAAGCCCTTTATCAATTGCGTACCTGTTCGCACTATTGGTAAAAACTGCCACTAATCGACCACAAATGCGAAAAAAGTCTACGCCTAAAAGCCAGCTGTCTATAATATGCAGTTTGATTATTATCTGGAGTTGGCGTCCAGCGCCTTTCCCAACCTGCGTTAACAGGCAGAATTTGGCTTATGATAAAAAGAGATCAATCTTTAGCGACGCCTTACCTTCAGTTCGATCGCAGCCAGTGGGCCGCCTTACGGGATTCGGTGCCGCTGACGCTGTCAGAAGAAGAGATTGTTAAACTCAAAGGGATTAACGAAGATCTCTCCTTGGAAGAAGTCGCGCAGATCTACTTGCCGCTCTCACGGTTGCTGAACTTCTATATCAGTTCGAACCTGCGTCGCCAGGCAGTTCTGGAGCAATTCCTTGGCACAGATGGCCAACGCATTCCTTATGTGATCGGCATTGCTGGCAGCGTAGCCGTAGGTAAAAGTACCACGGCGCGTTTATTGCAGGCATTGTTGAGCCGCTGGCCGGAACATCGTAGCGTGGAGCTGATCACCACAGACGGTTTTCTGCACCCGAACAAGGTGCTGAACGAGCGCGGCCTGATGAAGAAGAAAGGGTTCCCGCAATCCTACGATATGCATAGCCTGGTGAAATTCGTTTCGGAAGTTAAATCCGGTGCCAAACGTGTTACTGCACCGGTTTATTCTCACCTGATCTATGACGTCGTTCCTGAAGGCAATAAAGTTATCGAACAGCCTGATATTCTGATCCTGGAAGGATTGAATGTTTTGCAAAGCGGGATGGACTATCCACACGATCCTCACCGGGTATTTGTCTCCGACTTTGTTGATTTCTCAATCTATGTCGATGCCCCTGGCGATCTATTGCAAAGCTGGTATATCAACCGCTTCCTGAAATTCCGTCAGGGTGCGTTCTCTAACCCAGACTCCTATTTCCATAGCTATGCGCAGTTGCCGGAAACGGAGGCGATCAACATCGCTACTCAGCTGTGGAATGAGATTAACGGATTGAATTTACAGCAGAATATCTTACCAACTCGCGAGAGAGCCAGCTTGATTATGACTAAGAGTGCCAATCACGCTGTGGAAAGTGTACGGTTACGGAAATAATCGATAACGTAAGAGAGGCCAATGGCCTCTCTTACTTTAGCTTATTCAGCACTCCGCAAAGATATTTCACCACCAATAAAGGGTTTTATTACTCCTTCCTGCTCAAGCAGCAATGCACCCTGCTGATCAATACCGCGGGCAATACCGAAAATCTGTTGTTCACCGATTAATAGCTTAACCGGACGATCGATAAAGTTATCTAATTTACGCCAACGTGAAATAAAGGGTGCTAACCCGTCTATTTCAAATTGCCGTAATGAATTGCGTAGCTCATTAAGCAATTTGGCGGCCAATTCATTGCGATCGATAGTGATCCCGGCTTCCTGTAGGTTGATCCAGCGCTGATCAATCTGACTGGCGTTGGTTTCGCGCATCGCCATGTTGATACCCGCTCCCAGCACCAACTGGGCTGCATCCCCGGTTTTACCGGTCAGCTCAACCAGAATACCGGCCAACTTGCGATCGTTAAGGTATAAATCATTGGGCCATTTCACACGGACCTGTTCTGCACCGAGACGCTGCAACACTTCCGCCATCACGATGCCAATAACCAGGCTCAACCCCATCGCGGCCGCTGGCCCTTGTTCAAGACGCCAGAACATGGATAAGTAAAGGTTGGCACCGAAGGGTGAAATCCACTGCCGACCACGTCGACCACGTCCTGCCTGCTGATACTCGGCAATACAGGCATCACCGGAAGCCAGTTCTGCAAGCCTGTCCAACAGATACTGGTTGGTTGAATCAACGACGGGCAACACCGTGACCCGCTTGTCTTCCAGTAAACCAAGAATACGCTCAGCATCCAGCAAATTGATCGCCGCAGGTAGGCTATAGCCTTTCCCCGGAACCGTGAACACATCCAACCCCCACTCCCGGATGGTCTGAATATGCTTGTTAATCGCTGCGCGGCTCATGCCCAATGACTCACCTAAATGTTCGCCAGAGTGGAACTCGCCGTCCGCCAGTAGGGAGATGATCTTCAGTGGTACTGTGGTGTCTCTCATGAAATGACCTCTACGGCATCCAGCTCACCAGTAGCGCCCATAAAACGTACCTCCGGCTCTAACCAGACATCGAATTTCTTCGCTACCGTATTGCGCACGTGCCTGGCCAGAGCAACCACATCCTGGCTGCTGGCATTATCGGCATTTACCAATACCAAGGCCTGCTGACGGTGCACAGCTGCGCCACCGATCTGATGCCCCTTGAGTGAACACTGATCGATCAGCCAACCGGCAGCCAGCTTTTCTTGCCCGTCCGGCTGCGGATAATGTGGCATTGCTGGATATTGGGCTAATAACGTTTTAGCGACTTCCCCGCTCACCAGTGGGTTTTTAAAGAAGCTGCCTGCATTGCCGGTAATACGTGGATCCGGCAGCTTGCTGCGCCGCATGGCGCATACCGCATCAAATACCTGCTGCGGCGTTACCGTCTTGGGATCCAGCTTGGCAAGGTCGCCGTAGTTCAGCAGCGGGCTCCACTGTTTGCTAAGCCGTAAACCCACGGCCACAATCACGAAGCCTTGCTTAAGCTCATGCTTAAAAACGCTTTCCCGGTAACCAAACTGGCAGCGTTCAGGGTCCATACGATCGATTTCGCCCGTAGTCAGGTTCAGCAGGTCGACATATTCACAGACCTGTTTAAGCTCAATGCCGTACGCCCCGATATTCTGGATCGGGGCCGAACCGACTAAACCAGGGATCAAGGCCAGATTTTCCAGCCCAGGGATGCCACGCTCGAGCATCTGGCTAACCAGATAGTGCCAGTTCTCTCCGGCGCTGACATGCAGATGCCAGGCGTCCTGCTCTTCCCTGACCGTGATACCTTTTAACTGGTTAATCATGACCGTACCGGCAAAATCCTCCAGGAACAGGACGTTGCTCCCTTCACCGAGTACCAGCAGTGGCTCTTGGCGCTTTTGCGCCTGCTGCCAGGCTTTAATCATCATTTCAATTTCTTCAGCAATGACTAAATGCGCTGCATTGACCGGGAGCGCAAAAGTATTGTGATGTTTTAAAGACGCGCTTTCAGTAGACATGATTTAAATACTCTGACGGAACAAATTATCATCTAGTCTACTCGATCCACCGCGCATGGCTATTATTTGTTTTTATTCACTTGTAATTTCTTGTTAGCTAATAACCGCAGTCCTCATGGGCTATTAAAAATATCCTTGTAAATCATAACAATATGATAATTACATTATCTCGACTCTTGCAGAAGTCTGAGTTATATAAAATCTATCAGCATTAATGATATGTATGAATTAGCCTGGCCGGTTTGGAACTAAAAATTTCATGAATATTTCCAGGTGGGAACCCGGTTATATTTAATCATTTACCAATGAAGAGATAATTCGGGATAGCCGAGTAATGTGTCCCCTCACCCTAACCCTCTCCCCCAGGAGAGGGAACCGATCGAGCCCGCTGTTTTCTCTGCGTCATACCCCATCCTTAGGCTGACTCATCACTGCCGAAGTGATATGGCTAATCAAAGGTTCCCTCTTTCCGAAGCCGCACGGGCTTATCCACGACACCGGACTGCTCCCTCTCCCCTACACAAGTATTCAGGATGTTCTCGGTTGGTACTCTGGGAGAGGGTTGGGGTGAGGGGCTTTCACTGACATTTTCTGTTTTTGACT
>NZ_JBKABN010000061.1:0-6172 GCF_046269175.1 Serratia sp. J2 | reverse complement strand
ACGAGCGATCCAATTTGCTGAATGACGAACACGCTGATGAAGAACACAATGATTATCTGGAAGGAGGATTCTATACCCATGTCCCCTAGGTTAAATTTGCTGGTAATGAACGCATTCAGAACACCTAGCGTCAGCGTAAGCATGACATTCAGCAGAATGTAGTTCAGACACTGCCCGCACCAGCTTGTGAAGAATCCGCGGGTTGGCGGGTAGAAGGCAAAACAGATAAAAATTGTGCCAACGGACAGCAGTAAGCCCACCATAAATTTTGCAACCAGCAGGTACGCCGCCGCATAGAAGATAAAGACGAACGATCCGATGTAAGTCAGTCCGATGGCGAATGCCGTTTTAAATAACAAACTCAAGTCCATATCGAAGATGCTGAAATGCATTGCATCCATCATCTTATCGATGCTGATTTGAACATTGTTTAGCATGGCATCCAGTGCGGTAGCTGAGGCAGGGCTTCCGGTGATGGCCGCACTGATTTGGTCGCCGGCGCCGGTGACGAACGGCACCACATACTGGATGTAATAGGGGGTACTGACGGTAAAAGCCGATACTAACGCCAGCGTCATAACGTTCTTTATAACTTCGGACATAAATACTTCGTTATTTGTGTACATGATTTTATAGGCAATAAATACCACGTAAACTAATAACGCCGCCCCCATCACAGGAGCAATCGCGGTTGTAATTGCTGATACGGAACTGCCTATCTGACTTTCAATAACCTGAGTCAGGTCGTTAAATATGTTTGTTACTAAATCCTGAATAGCCATGTTATACACCTTCTTCAATAAGGTTATATTGATTATTTGCAGACAACGGGAAAATCTGGGCGGTTGTTGGCTGCGCAATTATCATGTGTATAACTGCTTCTTTTTGTTTAACAATGCTGAGTGTAAATAAAATGCCTTCCTTTGCCTCAGCATAAAAACAAAACCATAGAGCTGTTATTGTATTGTACAATGCAATTTGTTTCATAACAGGCTCCAGAGCGTTCTCATGACAAAAACGCCTCTCATGGTTTCAAGGGTATCTAAATTTAACGCCTCCTTACTGCGTTGAAGTTGTTTTTTTGTTGTCTCAGATGAACAGCCGTTCATGGCTGCAATATTACTGAGACTTAATCCCATTGCGTAGGCAGCACTGGCAATAAACTGTTTTTCCGTTAACTCCGGGAAGAACTGTTTAAGTGTCATCATGGCGCTTGCTTTCCGCATGTTGAGTACCGTAGGATCTGCGACAGTCATGGCTAACTCCTGTTTAGTTAGTTGTGATTAGCAGCGGTGGGGGAGGGCTAATCCCTTGCCGCTGCGCTAATTATTACTTGTGAAGTAATTCTCGCATAGCAGCATCACTAACCGCACCCTGAGCGTTATGGCAGTTTTCGCCAGACATCTCACCTGATTTGCACTTCTCGACAACCTGCTTTGCTTCGTCCAGATGTTCGGTGTAATAAGACTTGTCATAAACCTTATCGCCACAGGCGGCTAAGAATAAACATGCTGACGCGATGGCAATTAGTTTTTTCATGGTTTTTTACATCCTTATTTTTTTAACAAAAGAATTATTCCTGAATTCACCCCAACAGATAATTGGGCAGTCTTCATCATCACGGCCAATTAAAACAGCGTAACTTTTTCTTGGTTCAACCTCCTTTATAAAATCAACAAATCTTTGCTCTGTGACAGATGTAGACCAAAAAGAGTAATTCGCGGCCACTCCACTACATATATGCTGAATGTCATCAAGAGTGGTTAGATCTTTTGATTTAAAAATAACATAAGTAACCGTATCAACAGTCTTTATATCAACAATCATTTTTAATGGCTTCTTTATCGAGACACTCTTTTATACACATCTGCATAGCTGTTAATACTTCAACTTTTGATAACCCTTTTCCGTCCGAACGACTTACGGTGATTGTGTAAGATTCTGGAATTGAGTTAACCCCTAATTCAGGTTGATATTTTTTGTGGTCTAGAATAATTGTAAAGTTCATTAGTTAAGATCCAAATCAGATTGATCAGGTGGAGGAAGCTCTTCATCCCCTAAAATAGGGCGTTCAGAGGCATATACTATGGGGACGGCTTTAAGTTTTTTTAATTCATCCCAATTTTCATCTTGTTCACATTCATGGGCTACTACAGTGGATGAAAAAACGGCCTTTCTCTGACCTTTTGAACCAGCAAATGCTACTTGTTCATTAACTACATAAGTATTTGTATTTCCGACTTTAATAATTTGAACATATGAATGTTCGGCCAAATGCTTAGTGGCTCTAGCTATTGTTCTTCCCGATTTATTCAAGATTTTAGCAAGCACTGGGTTCGATATGGTCACCGCATTTGTCCCTATTTGCATATGCTCACGGATAATACTGAAAACTAATGCAGCGGTAGGATTTGTGTTTTGCAAAGCACGTAGGTTTTTTTCTGCCGAACGGCTCATCATGTAATAGCCACCAGGGATACGGTTTTTCGCAAGTAAATTTAACCTCCGCTCTTCCTCTAATCGAGCCGCAGTATGTTGCAACAATTCATTGAGGTTTCGATTCCTCTCGATTAGCTGCGTTATGTGCTTCTGCTCGTCGCTCATTTTTTTGGTCATCCCGTGTCATGTAACCATGCCAAATATGGCACTAAGTATGACATCAGTCCGTGTCCGTAAGCAAGACATTTTTGTCACCATCACAGCCAGACCATGACACAGCTCATGTCAGGGTTACCTGTCACAAGCTGTGTCATGGTCATTTTTTATACTTACGCATGAAAATCATGTAGATACGTTGTTTTTATGGTTTTTCCCTTTCTATTTCTATCTTTTAGGACTGAGTGAACGTGCCATATTTTTGAACAGTGGATCTTCCGCTTCCTCGATCGGACAGACTCGCCAAAGCTGCGCAATGGCTCCCTAATCCGATCTTGCGGCGAGCGGTACTGGCTCACAGACTGGTTAATCTTCGATTCTGAGGCCACCAGAAAGCCCACAGGCGCTTTTTCCGTATCTGGATAACCGATTGCATGGCTTTACAGGGAAGGGGGCTTACAGCGGCTCTGAGGCCGTTTTTTGAGTATGCGGAAACAACAGCCCCACCACCCTGAAAAGCGCCCTTGTTGTTTTGTAGTCACAGAAGGACTACAATTGACCTATAGTCTGAACGGAGGAAAACACTATGAATCTGGCTGAAACCTACGTCCGCGCCCGTATTGACGCGAATACCAAAGAACGCGCTACCGCTGCGCTGGAAGCGATGGGGCTGTCTGTTTCGGACGCTATCCGGCTGCTGATGCTGCGCGTTGCTGACGAGCAGCGCCTGCCGTTTGATGTCAAAGTCCCCAACGCCACCACCAGAAAAGCGATAGCCGAGCTGGAGGCGGGGAAGGGGAAGCAGTTTGACAGCGTGGCGGCACTGATGGCGGATCTGCATGAGGACGATTGAGCGCTCAGGCGCGTTTAAACGGGATTACAAGCGGGAAGCGAAGGGGCAGCATCGGGCTGGCCTCGATGAAGCGTTAGTGCCGGTTCTGATGGCGCTGGCGAACGATGAACCGCTTGAGCCACGCCAGCGCGATCATGACCTGAGCGGCAACTGGTCAGGATATCGGGAATGTCATATCAAGCCGGATTTGCTGCTGATTTATCGCCGCCCTGACAGCGAAACCCTGCAACTGGCAAGGCTCGGCTCTCACAGTCAGCTATTCGGCTGAATCACTTGTGCTTCTTGGCCTCGCTGTATTTCTGCGTGGCCTGATTATTCCAGTAATCGTAGGATTGCTGCGCCTCGGCAACCTGTTTCTGGTAGTACTGCGTAACCCCCCACTGTGCCACGAACGCGACGGCAATCACTGCCAGCATGGCAGCAATCATCATGGCAAACAGTCGCCAGTTGAGGCTCTTACGGGCGCTTTCCAGTCGTCCGGCCGCATCGTTAATCCGGGTCTGTGCGTTTTCGGCACTGGCCAGCAGTGTCTTACCTGCCTGGCTGATACCGGATGCCAGCTCCTGGGGAACGCCTGACAGGGATTTCACCACTTCCCGCGCGGTTACTTCGGCAACCTGTTTAACCTGCTCCGCGAGGGCTTCCCGTTCGTAGGCTAACGCCTGCCGTTCCTGCTCCAGTTTTTGCAGTGCACCGTCTACGGCTTTCTGCTGTTCTTCCACGATAGCCATCATTCCAAAAAGCTGCTCTTTCTCGTCGCTCATTGCGTTAATCCTCACATTTCAAAGTCGTTATCGTTCTGCTTGTCTTTACCAAAGCCGAAGTGAGAACCCCGCGCTGTTTTTGCCTGTTCGCTGCGGAGCCTGTCACGTTCGGCCTGTTGTCTGGCTTCCTGTTCTTTTTTGAAGGCATCAAGTGCACGTTGCTTGCCTTCTTCCATCTCTTTTTTAAGGGCAAATTGCGCCCTGAAAGCATCCACACCAGAGCGAACATCCTCTTTTGCTACAGTGTCACGTTCAGTACGTGCAGCGGCTAAATCTCCACTCACATCAATCAGGGAGTTAACCTCATGAACGGCACGTTCTTTTTCACCTTCACTGGCGCGAAGCTGGAGAAGCGCGGAAACGGCTTCCGGCTCCATTTTTTTGATGCGCTGTGGCCCGAAATGTTTTTCCGGTTCTCGGTCGATTCCCTGCTCTTTCAGTGAGCGGTGATCGACAGCAATCTGATGCCCGTTCTTCTGTAAATGTCCGTTCTGCAATGTCGCCCATCGCTCACGGAGTGAAATAAGTTCGTCCCTGCGCTGAGTGAACGATTTAGCCGTATTGGATTTCTGACATCCTCCACGTTCAGGGTGTGCAGCATTGTATCTTTTGAAATACTGTTCAGGGTCACGTTCTACGCCATCGTTAATGCGTTCTGAATACATGATATGAGCATGTGGTTGTTCGCCCTTTTCCATTGCGGCTTTTGGCGTATGGATAGCCCACTGATAGGCGTGGCTGTCTCCGAACTCTTTTTTTACAAATTCCTGTACGAGTTCTTTGCGTTGTTCTGCGTTGAGTTCTCGCGGTAAAGCAACCTCGATTTCCTTATAGCTGGAGCCGTTCTTGCGCTCCATTTCATCCGCAGCCTGCCAGAAGTGTTGCGGGTTATGCTCAGCCCAAGCTGGCATATTTCCGCAACCTTTGTTCTCAAGGTCTTCATAGCGCGACGAACCGCTGTATTTTCCCTCACGGGAAATATAGCTGGAATGTGAAGCGCCCTTGCCTTTCGCGCCGACTTTCACAGACAGGTGATAGCTCGCCATTCTTTGGTTTTAGCCTCCGGCAGGACGCACAGTTTCTTCACGAAGTGAGAAACTACTAAGTGCGCCTTATCAAAATTTCTTTGATAAGGATATGCCATTTGCCACACCGAATCCAGATGATAAAATGAACAAAATCACAGCGCAAAATCAGGAGCGTTTAAATGGCTACAGAGAAAACAGAAGCATGGTTATCTGACCGTGTTACATACATCAAGGGACTGAAAACAGCGACGGAACAACAAAAGCTGATTGTGGTTCTGTATGAGAAGCAGAATCCGACAGCACAGGAACAGAAGAAACTTACTGTACTGGTCAGAGCGGAAAAGGCAGCAGTAAAAGCAAACGAGGCAAGACAACGTGCTTCGGCTCTTATCAATGCCGAAAAACGCGCAGAAGCACAGGCAGAAAGAAAGGCGCGTAATCATGAGCTTTACAACGCCGCCGGGTTGTTGATTATGGCTGGGTTGGTTGATACGAAAACGGGCAAGCCATTAATGGATAAAGCAACGCTACTCGGTGCGCTGATGAGTCTGGGAAAAGTGCCACAGGAAGATAACCGCTGGCAGGGATGGAAGACGACAGGAAATGAAATGCTGGCGAAAGAGTCCGAACTTGTCAAACGCTAAATCGGGGGTTCCCTTTCAAGGGTTCCGATTTAGTGATTGACGACACGCCGGAAAGAAAAACTTCTGACAGGTGGTTGGTTTCACGCAGTGAGGCCAACCACCTGCAAAGACGGGTGTTAACCGCCTTTAACGCCGTTTTTCATAAAACTGGAAACAACCGAAGCTGATTTTCCAACAACGCCAGCGGCACGACCTGCTGCACCTTTTGCCATTCCAAGCCCTCTCCCTGCCATTGAGTTCGTCGCACTGGTTAAACCGTTAATGCCCATTCCTCCGGTGAGGCTGGAT
>NZ_JBKABN010000060.1:0-6691 GCF_046269175.1 Serratia sp. J2 | reverse complement strand
ACAGCTCGCTGTGATACTGGCCGCGATACTCCGACGGGGAACGTTCGGTGTTCTTGCGAAACAGGCGGCAGAAATAGTTGCTGTCGACAAACCCGCAGGCGTGCGCCACTTCTTTCACCTTCATGTCATAGCGTTTAAGCAGGTGCTTCGCCTGCTCCAGCCGCACGTGATTGAGATATTCGTTAAACCCGATGCCACCAGCCTTCTGGAACAGATGAGAAAGGTAATTCGGTGAGATATAAAATGCCTGGGCCACCGACTCACGGGTGAGCGGCTCGCGATAATGCTCCTCCAGGTGACCCCGCACAGCATCAAACAGCGCCTGACTACGTGAGGCGGTTCTCACCGAGGTACCAAACAGATCGAGCGCATGGCTAAGCAAGCCCTTCACCAGGAAACGCGCAGTGGGCTGATCGCTCTGGTGCCAGGAGAGTTCGTTAAGCGCCTGCAACATAAACGACCCCACGCGCGGGCCACGGCGCGCCACGTTATCCTTACCCAGCGGCAGAGTATTTTCCCCATCCCAGCCCAACAGGCTATAGCCCAGTTGCTGCTTGCCAAACAGCAGGCTGAGCGTGGTCGTCGGTTGCTGCCAGCGCGGGCTGTTCCAGCCATGCGCCGGGACAAACAGCACATCCCCCGGCAGCAATGTCTGCTGTTGCCGCACTCCCTGGCTGCCCTCCCATTCCATTTCCTGCTCCCCGTCCACCACCAGCTCAAGGCGCGGAAAGCCTACCTGATAGGCCAGCTCCGGGGCCGGATGTTGATTACCGGCAAAATAAACCTGCCGGATCCCCTGCCCATCATCGAGCAGCGGAGCCAACACGGCCACCAGCGGGTGTTTCATCGGGAATAATCCTTCAAACCAAGTGGACAACGAGACTTGATAATAACCAATAGCGGCGAGGAAAACGCGGGAGTAGAACAAGAAAAGGGCGCCGAAGCGCCCTTGAGTAAAAACATCGTGGTGGATCAGACTACCTGGTCACGCAGGCGCTGAGCCGCTAACACCATGTTAGCCAGCGACTGGCGGGTTTCTGGCCAGCCACGGGTTTTCAGGCCGCAGTCTGGGTTGACCCACAAGCGTTCCGCCGGGATGTTCTGCGCCGCTTTACGCAGCAGCGCTTCGATCCATTCTACGCTTGGCACGTTCGGCGAGTGGATGTCGTAAACGCCCGGCCCGATTTCGTTCGGATAGTCGAACTCTTTGAACGCTTCCAGCAGATCCATATCGGAACGAGAGGTTTCGATGGTGATCACGTCGGCATCCAGCGCCGCGATAGAATCCATGATGTCGTTGAACTCGCAATAACACATGTGGGTGTGGATCTGGGTATCGTCCTGCGCCACGGCGGCGTTCAGTTTGAAGGCATCCACCGCCCAGTCGAGGTATGCGGCCCAATCGGACTGGCGCAACGGCAGGCCTTCGCGCAGTGCAGGCTCGTCGATCTGGATAATACCGATACCGGCCTTCTCCAAGTCTTCCACTTCGTCACGCAGTGCCAGCGCAATCTGCTTGGCGATCACTTCACGGGTCACATCTTCACGCGGGAAGGACCAGCAAAGAATGGTCACCGGGCCGGTCAACATGCCTTTTACCGGCTTGTCGGTCAGCGATTGAGCAAATTTGGCCCACTCTACGGTGATGGCTTCCGGGCGGCTGATATCGCCAATAATCACCGGTGGTTTCACGCAGCGGGAACCGTAGCTCTGTACCCAACCATTTTGGGTGAACACGAAGCCGTCCAGGTTCTCGCCGAAGTATTCCACCATGTCGTTACGCTCGGCTTCGCCGTGCACCAGCACGTCCAGCCCCAGGCGTTCCTGCTCGGCGATAGCCTGCTTGATATGTTCGCCGATGCTGGTGCGGTAGTTGCTACCATCCAGACGGCCCTGCTTGAAGTCCAGGCGCAGGCCGCGGATTTCGGTGGTCTGCGGGAAGGAGCCGATGGTGGTGGTTGGCCAGGCAGGCAGATTAAAGCGATCGCGCTGAGCCTGGGCACGTTGCTCATAAGGGCGCTGACGTTCACTGTCTTTGGCAGTGATAGCCGCCAAGCGTTTTTCAACCTGTGCATTATGCACACGGCTGGATTGGCGGCGGGCGCGGATTGGTGCGCTATAGGCATCCAGTTTGGCTTGTTTGTCTGCCCCTGGTGCATTCAGAGCTGAGCTCAACAACGCCAGCTCGGCACATTTTTGCAGTGCAAAGGCGAACCAGCTTTTCACTTCTTCGTCCAGGCGGCTTTCCACACTCAGATCGATCGGGCTGTGCAGCAGTGAGCACGAGGTGCCAATCCACAACGGACGGCTACCGACCAGCGGCTGAAGGCGTTCAAACCAGCTGCTCACATCGGCACGCCAGACGTTACGGCCATTGATCACCCCAAGCGACAGCACCCACTCTTTCGGCAACGCGTTGTTCAGGGCAGCGGCATCATCTTTGCCTGCGACCAGATCCACATGCAGCCCCTGCACCGGCAGTTCGCGGATGGTGTCTAGGTTATGGCCAATGCTGTCGAAATAGGTAGTCAGCAGCAGTTTGACCTGGCCTTGCAGCGCGGCGTAAGCCGGTTTAAAGGCCTCCAACCAGGCTTTAGGCAGTTCCAGCACCAGCGCAGGCTCGTCGATCTGTACCCACTCAATGCCGCGTTTGGCCAGTTCAGCCAGCACTTGCTGGTAGACCAGCAGGATATCGTTCAGCAGCGACAGGCGGTCGAACTGCTCACCCTTCACCTTGCCCAGCCACAGATAGGTTACCGGGCCCAACAGCACCGGCTTGATTTTGTGACCCAGCGCCAATGCTTCGTCAACTTCATCCAGCAGTTGAGTCCAGCCCAGTTTGAACTGCTGGCCTTGAGTAAACTCAGGCACCATGTAGTGGTAGTTGGTGTTAAACCATTTGGTCATTTCCGCCGCCGCAGCAGGTTCACCGGTGGGTGCGCGGCCACGGCCAATACGGAACAGGGTATCGAGGTCGATCGAGCCATCCTGGTTTTGATGACGCGCCGGGACGTTGCCCAGCAGCAGGCTGGTGGTCAGCACGTGATCGTACCAGGCGAAATCGCCAACCGGCACCAAATCCACCCCGGCCTGCTGTTGTTGTTGCCAGTGACGAGCGCGCAGCTCGCGGCCAACCGCCAACAGCTCTTCCTGTGTTGAATTACCTGCCCAGTAACTTTCCTGCGCTTTTTTCAGTTCACGACGCAGACCAACGCGTGGAAAACCCAGTGTGTGATTTAGAATTGTCATCGTCATATTTCCCATTTAGCCGTCCAGATGTTTACACATCCATAATCCGCAGGTACTGTATGATCCACAAGCGCAATATTTTCACTGTCACTGTGAAGGACTCTCATGATCGAACTGAAACACTTACGGACCCTACAGGCTCTGCGTAATACCGGCTCCCTGGCCGCCGCCGCCGCACAGCTTCATCAGACACAGTCAGCCCTTTCGCATCAGTTCAGCGATCTGGAGCAGCGTCTGGGCTTTAAGCTGTTTGTTCGTAAAAGCCAGCCGCTGCGCTTTACCGCTCAGGGGGAGATCCTGCTACAGCTGGCAGAACAGGTATTGCCGCAGATCCAACAGGCGTTACAAGCCTGCCACGAGCCGCATCAAACCACGCTGCGCATCGCCATCGAATGCCACAGCTGTATTCAGTGGCTGACTCCGGCGTTGGACAACTTCCGCTCCTATTTCCCGCAGGTGGTGATGGATTTCAAGTCCGGCGTGACGTTCGATCCGCAACCTGCCTTGCAGCAAGGGGAACTGGATCTGGTGTTGACCTCGGATATCTTGCCGCGCAGCGGGCTGCACTATTCGCCGATGTTCGACTTTGAAGTCCGGCTGATCCTGGCCCCCGATCACCCGCTGGCCAATAAGCCGCACATTGAACCGGCAGACCTGAGTGATGAAGTGCTGATGATCTACCCGGTACAGCGCCAACGGCTGGATATCTGGCGCCATTTCCTGCAACCGGCAGGCGTCAGCCCGGCGCTGAAAAACGTCGATAACACGCTGTTATTGATTCAAATGGTGTCAGCCAGAATGGGGATCGCCGCGTTACCGCACTGGGTAGTGGAGAGTTTTGAGCGCCAGGGGCTGGTGGTCACCAAGACGCTCGGGGATGGCCTGTGGAGCCGGTTATATGCCGCCACTCGTGACGGCGAGCAGCGCCAGACGGTCACCGAAGCCTTTATCCGTTCGGCACGTCAGCACGCCTGCGATCACCTGCCGTTCGTGCGTGATGCCGCCAGGCCGATGGGCAGCCTGCCAGACACTCAATCCTTAGCCTCTTTGAGCTAGAGGCTAGCCGCTTTCGGCGCAACCCAGCGCCGATGTACCCATAGCGAAGCGACAATCACCGAGCCACCGATAATAAAGCTGGCCCAGTGCGGCTGCTGATGCCAAACAGCAAAATTAACCAGCAGGCCCGCGGGCACATGCATATTGTTCATGATGCCCAGCGTACCGGCGTCCACCTGTGTCGCCCCGTAATTCCACATAAAGTAGCCCAGCCCGGAAGCCACCACGCCCAGCCAGACCAAAATGCCCCATTGCAGGTTGGTGGTTGGCAGCTGGTTCGGATTACCCCACAGGAACCAGGCGACCACCGCTACTGCCGCCGCGCCCAGATAGAACCAGGAAAATGCGGTATGTTGCGGCAGCGGGTGCACTTCCATCAGGCGTTTGTAACCCACCATGCCGATGGCGAAACTGATATTCGCCGCCTGAACTAGCAGCAACCCCCACCAGAAGTGATCGCTCAGTTGGTGGTAGCGGATAATCGCCGCCCCCAGCACGGCCAGCAACGCGCTGAACAGATAGCCCCAACGCAGACGGCGGCCGCTGATCAGATCGTAAATCAGCGTGATATACAGCGGCGTAAGCACCGTAAACAGCAGGAATTCCGACACGGTCAGATAGATAAAGGCACGGAAGCTGATCAGATACATGATGCCAAGCTGGAAGGCGCCCACCAGCATATACAGCAGGATCACTTTCAGCTTGATATTGCGCCAGCGCAGGAACGGCAGAAACACCAGCGCCGCCAGCCCAACGCGCATCAGCACCGAGAACCAGCTGTCGACATTGCCTGCCAGGTATTCGCCGATCAGGCTAAAAGAAAATGCCCATAAAATGGTGGTAATAACCAGAAGCAGCACGACAAGTTCACCCTAAAAGATCCGAAAGGGCGATTGTAGCGGAAGCAGAACAACAATGTGGCGCAAAGGAGGTTTACGTCTGAGTGCAAAATAAACTAACGAGCAATTTTGCCTGACTACGTTAGGCTTAAGACTACGGAGAGAACCGGAGATATATATGAAACGTCACCTTATTATCACCACCCTGCTATGGCTGCCTTGGTTGGCTGTGGCAGAAAACGGCGTCACTACGCTCAGCCAGCAACAGCAATTTCTTAACCAGCGCAGCCAGCAGGCACAACAACAGCGCATGCTGAACAATCAGCAGATGGAGCAGCGCCAGCAGCAGAGTTATCAACTCAAGGCCAACCAGCCCAAAATGCTGCCCTATAACGGCAATAACAACCCGATGCAGCCACAGATGACCACTGGCAAGATGCTGCAAAACGGCAATCAGCCGGTTAATCCCTTTAACCAGACTGCTCCGGTAATACCGCAGGCGCCGCTCCCGGCTACACCCTGACCCCCATAATGGTGAGGATTAACGGGGTGGTGATCGCAGCCAGCGCGGTGGACATCACCAGGCTGGTAGCGGCAGGGCCGGTCAGCACGTTGAACTGCCGCGACATCAGGTAGACATTTACCCCCACGGCCATTGATCCCAGCAGTACCACCACACGGGTCTCCATCGGGGGTAAATCCATTGACCAAGCCAGCAACCAGACCACCATCGGCTGAACGATCAGCTTGAGGAAGCAGATGCCGCTACTCAGTTGCCAGCCCTCGCTGATACGGTATTCCGCCAGCCCCATGCCGAGTACCACTAGCGACAGCGGAGCCGCCACCTGACCCAGCATGCTGACCGGCTGATCGACAAACACTGGCAGAGGCAGGCCGGTCAGGCTGAACAGCGTGCCAGACAGGATGCCGATAATCAGCGGGTTGGTCAGCACGCTGCGCGCTGTCTTGATAAATCCTTGCAGCGTGGGGGAGCCATTGCGCGCCCATTCGATAGAGATGGTCACCAACGTCCACAAAATCAAGCCGTTAAAGACCAGCACCAGAGCCACCGATGGGATGGCCTCCTCTCCCAGCATCACCGTGGCGATCGGCAGGCCAAGCATGACGTTATTGGAGAAAATGCCGCCCAGAGCAAATACCGAACCCGAAACGCCGTCCAGCTTGAAGAGCCGCCGTGCGGCAATGCGGCCAATCACGAAGACAATCAGGCAACTGCCGAAGAAGGCGATCAGCAGGCGAGCATCCACCGCCGGACGTTGTGAAAAATCGCACATCATGCGAAACAGCATGGCAGGCAGGGCGAGGGAAAAGACAAAACGGGTCAGGCCATCGGTGATGGTCGCTGGCCACTTTCCCCAGCGGATAAGGCCATATCCCAGCACGATCAGCACAAATAACGGCAAAGACAGCACTATCTGGTGCCACAGCGAAACAATAAAGGCAGGCATCGTATCCCTTCCGATGGCGCGGCGGCAACGGGCTGACGTCGCTATGTTCTGGTCTGGTAAAATATCCCCTCACCCCAG
>NZ_JBKABN010000006.1:0-244589 GCF_046269175.1 Serratia sp. J2 | reverse complement strand
TAACCCGATCGGTCCCTTCTCCTTGGGGAGAGGTTTGGGGTGAGGGGCGTTGCACCGGTCCCGTAATCCTACCATTTTGGCGCATTTCACCTCAGCGGCAAGCGCCTCGCCGGGCTTTATGCTATCTTACGCGCCAGAAAACCCTTTCAGAGAGCCCGTCACGGTGGAAAAAAAGAAAAGTTTCCCGCAGCAGAAAAGCGGCCTGCATCCGCGCAATCGCCATCGCTCACGCTATGATTTCCCTACCTTGATCGCCACCTGTCCGGGATTGGAACCCTTTGTGAAGCCCAACGCCTGGGGCGATATCTCGGTGGATTTCGCCGATCCTGCCGCGGTGAAAATGCTCAACCGTGCCTTGCTGATGCACTTTTATGGCATCGAACATTGGGATATCCCGGCCGACTATCTCTGCCCACCGATCCCAGGGCGTGCTGACTATCTGCATCACCTGGCCGATCTGCTGGCGACCAGCAACGGCGGCGAGATCCCGCGGGGTAAAGGCGTGGCGATCCTGGATATCGGCGTGGGGGCCAACTGTATTTACCCTATCATCGGCCAGCGCGAATATGGCTGGCGCTTTACCGGCTCGGAAACCGATCCGGTCTCGCTGGGGGCCGCCAAGATGATCGTGGCAATGAATCCGACGTTAAAAAATACCGTGCGCCTGCGCCAGCAGAAGCAGCAGGAGTGTATCTTTAACGGCATTATCGGCGTTGCCGAGCGCTTCGATGCTACCTTGTGTAACCCGCCGTTCCACGGTTCCGAGCAGGAAGCGCGCGCCAGCACCCGCCTCAAGTTGCATAAGTTGGGTAAAGGAGCAGTGGCGGAAAAGCCGGTGCAGAACTTCGGTGGCAAGAACAACGAACTGTGGTGCGAAGGAGGCGAAGAGGCCTTTGTTCGCAAGATGGTGGAAGAGAGCGTCGGCAAAGCCAAGAACTGCCTGTGGTTCACCTCGCTGATCTCTAAAAACACCACGCTGCCTGCGATTTATTATGCGCTCAAGCAGGCCGGGGCCGCAGAGGTGCGCACCATCGAAATGGCACAGGGGCAGAAGATTAGCCGCTTTGTGGCCTGGACCTTCCTTGATGCCGAGCAGCAAGCCGCCTGGGCGGCAGAACGCTGGCAGTAATTACCCGACCGTTGCCGGCGATCTTGCCGGCAACGATTATTTATTCTGTCGTTCCTTTCATTCTGTCTGGCTTGCGTTATCCTCAATATTGTTAATAAATTCCCACGCTGCTCATTAGTTAAAAAAACAATAATTACCTAGCTTAATAACCGTTTTTATCCAGTTAATCTGGAGCATTGTCGTGCGCAATATTCAGGGCGATAGCGCGCTTACTGGCGAGCAAGAAATGCAGAAAAATAGAGAGTGCTTGCCGTTAACTCCATCTGCCAGAAGGATTTACCCGATGTTTTTAAACCTCCGTCAGTCCAGCAGCCCGTGGCGTGCCGAATTGGACGCCATTGAAGATGCGGTAGCGATGATCGTATTTAAACCCGACGGCACCGTATTACGTGCCAACGATCTGTTCTTGCAAACTATGGGGTTTGAGCGCCAGGAAGTTATTGGTCAGCATCATCGTATTTTCTGCGATCAAAGCTATGTCGCCAGCCCGGCCTATCAGCGGCATTGGCAAAGGTTAAATAGCGGCGAGGCCATTACCGATAATATCAGGCGTATTCGCAAGGGCGGTGAAGTGGTCTGGCTGCAGGGAACTTATACCCCGGTGTTAAATAAGCACGGTCAGGTGGTGGAGATTATCAAGATCGCCAGCGAGGTGACCAGCCGTATCACTCAGGCCCAGGAGCATCAGAGCCTGTTAACGGCGCTGAATCGCTCAATGGCGATGATCACCTTCTCGCCAACCGGCATTATTCTGGATGCCAACGACAATATGCTCGATCTGATGGGCTATCGGCTGGAAGAGGCACGCGGCCAGGCACACAGCATACTTTGTACGCCGGAGTTCGCCGATTCTGACGAGTATCATCAGCACTGGCAACGGCTGGCCCAGGGGGAGTTTTTGACCGGGCGTTTCGAACGCCTCAACCGGCGTGGGGAGCGGGTATGGCTGGAGGCCAGCTATAACCCAATCATCGACAATGAAGGGCGGGTATTAAAGGTGGTGAAAATTGCCCAGGACATCACCCGCCAGACTTTCCAACAGCAGCATGAAGAGGAAATGGTGCGAAATGTCCACCAACTCTCCATGGGGACCGATAAAACCGCTGCCCAAGGGGCGATCATTGTTCAGCAGGCGGTGCAGGGCATGCAGCAGGTAGAGGTGGCCGCGCGGCAGACTTCAGACGTGGTCAGCGACTTGGGGCGCTGTTCGCAACAGATTGGCAATATGGTTGAGGCGATCCGCAAAATTGCCGCACAGACCAATCTACTGGCGATTAACGCCTCGATCGAAGCGGCGCATGCGGGTGAGCATGGGCGCGGTTTCTCGGTAGTGGCTAATGAGGTGCGTACCTTGGCCGAACAGTCCCGTAAGGCGGCCAGCGAGATTGAGCAAGTTACCAAAACCATTCAGCAAGGGGTAACGGCGGCTATCAACAAGATGGTGACCTGCGTGGAACAGGCGGGCGGCGGCGTGGCGCTAGCCAAGGATGCCGGGGAGGTAATCAATCAGGTTAATGTGGGTATGCAGGACGTGGTCAAGCTGATGCAGGCGTTTACCTCGGTCAAACAGGGCGATGTGATCCACTGAGGTTTTGCAGAGTTGCAGACTGTTAAACGCGCGCAGCGAGCGTCGCTCTTAGGTTGAACATGGGATTGATCAATATTGGCATCAATAAAAAGCCCCTTGCGGGGCTTTTTATTATCGCTTCAGGAAACGTGCTGTAAGAACTCGCGCAGGCGTGGGCTTGGCGGGTTGTTGATCAGATCATGAGGGTTGCCATCTTCGGCGATCCGGCCTTTGTCGATAAAGATCAGGCGTGAGGCCACTTTTTCGGCAAAGCCGACTTCGTGAGTCACGATCACCATCGTCATGCCTTCTTCGGCCAAATCCTGCATCACTTTCAGCACTTCGTGACGTAATTCCGGATCGAGCGCCGAGGTGGGCTCATCGAACAGCATCATTTTAGGCTTCACTGCTAACGCCCGGGCGATAGCGACACGCTGTTGCTGTCCACCGGAAAGCTCGGAAGGGTAGTGGTGAGCCCGTTCGGCCAGACCTACCTTGGCCAACAGAACGCGCGCATGCTTCTCGGCTTCTGCCTTCTTCATGCCCCGTACGCGGATCGGGCCAAAGGCCACGTTTTCCAGCGCAGTCAGGTGCGGGAACAGGTAGAACTGCTGGAACACCATACCGGCTTCCTGACGGATAAGGCGGTCGTCAACCTTAGGATCGTTCACCTTCAGGCCGTCTACGACCAGTTCACCACTGGTGATCTCTTCCAGCTTGTTGATGCAGCGCAGCAGAGTTGACTTACCGGAGCCAGAAGGCCCGATAATCACTACCACTTCACCCTGTTTGATGTTCAGGTCGATATTGTGCAGCACCTGGGTCTGGCCGAAGTGCTTGGAGACGTTTTTAAATTCAATCACAGGATTTTCATCCTTCTTTCCAGACGACGCAGCACGAAGCTAAGCATCAGGGTAATAATCAGGTAAATCACCGCTACGGCGCTCCAGATCTCCAGCGCGCGGAAGTTACCGGCAATAATTTCCTGCCCTTGTCGGGTCAGTTCCGCTACCCCGATCACGATGAACAGCGAAGTATCCTTGATGCTGATGATCCATTGGTTACCCAACGGCGGCAGCATACGGCGCAGAGCCAACGGCATGATCACATAGCGGATGGTTTCGCGGCGCGACAGCCCCAGTGCTAGCCCGGCCTCACGGAAGCCGCTGTGGATCGACAACACCGCGCCACGGGTAATTTCCGCAATGTAGGCGCCCGAGTTGATCATGATGGTGACCACGGCGGCGGTGAAAGGATCGATGCGGAAATCGCTAAAGGCCATGGGCAGGGCAAAGTAGATAAACATCACCTGTACCACAATCGGCGTACCGCGGATCACTTCAATGAATACCAGTGCCACATGGTTGGCGATCCAGCCGCCATAGGTACGTGCGAAACCGGCAACCAGTCCGATGATCAGGCCGCCAATCAGACCGAGGACCGAAATCCACAGGGTCATCTTGGCGCCTTCTAACAAAATTGGGATGGCGGGCCAAATGGCGCTCCAGTCGAATTGCATAGCGTTATCTCCCGGTGATCCAAGCAAGGGGATCAATAAACAACAAAGCACAGGGGGCGGGTACACCTCCCCTGTGCTTAACTAATAACTTATTGGCTTATTAACTTCATCAATTACTTAGGTTCGGTACCAAACCATTTTTTGTAGATTTCGTTGTAAGTCCCGTTGTCGCGCAGAGTTTTCAGCGCGCCGTTGACCTTTTCACGCAGTTCGTCACTGCCTTTCGGGAAGGCGATGCCATACTGCTGGGCTTCAATGGATTCGCCTACGGTTTTGAACTTGCCAGCGCCCGCGGTTTTGATGAAGTAAAGGATGTTTGGCGTATCGTGCAGCACAGCGTCAGCACGCTTGGTGCCCAGTTCCATATAGGCGTTGTCGATGTTCGGGAACTGACGCAGATCTTTGGTTTTGATGTGCTGCTTGGCGTAATCCACCGAGCCAGTGCCGCTCTTCACTGCCACCACTTTGCCATCCAGATCCTGGATGCCTTTTACACTGTTGTTGTCAGCATTAACCATCACCAGCAGGCCGCTTTTGTAGTAGCCGTCGGAGAATTCGATCGCTTTTTTGCGTTCGTCGGTAATGGTGATACCTGCCAGCGCCAGATCGACGTTCTTGGTTTGCAGCGCAGGAATGATACCGCTAAAGTCCATTGGCTTCAGGGTGTAATCCAGCTTCAGCTCTTTGGCAATCGCCGCCCACAAGTCGATATCGAAACCGACGTATTGGTCACCTTGTTTGAATTCAAACGGCACGAAAGCGGTGTCCGTGGCGACAACCAGCTTGTCTGCTGCGTGAGAGCTAACGGCGAAGGCCAGGGAAAGTGCGGCCAGGGAAACTTTAAAAATAGACTTCATGAGAGGAATTCCTGTACAGGTTGCGGATTACCCATTTTTTATGTTGCATTTTGTGCTATGGAAGAATCGTGCCAAGTTTGCAATCATTGTAAAAACAAGGGCTTGCGTTATGATGTTGGGTTTGGATAGCCAATTATAATTTTTATGCACCACCAGCGGGCACCAAAATGGTGCATCGCGACCGCCGTGGTGCAACAGAGCTATCATCAACTAAACAATAGCCGGGAAACAACCGATAATTAACAATTATCGATCAATAATGATAACTAACTCTAACTTTATAGCTATAGTCAGATTTCATTTGGTGCAAACTGGCGTGTTTTGAAGGGAAGTAGGGTTAACGCAGCTGGCTGTCTTTGCTGCCCCGGCGATTGAACAGGCTACTGGAAGCTTGCTTTTTATCCATTTCAGTCTGGCAGTTAACACAGTAGCGCACCCCTTGCAGCGCCAGACGCCGGGCTTCGGGGATCTCTGTGCCACATTCCTGGCAATAGTGCTCGCTTTCGCCATGGCCGAGCGCCTGACGAGCACGTTGCACGGCATCATCTACCGTTGAGTCGATTTGATCCTGCACCGCGCCGTCTGCTGTCCATCCGCCTGCCATGCCCACCTCACTATTGAACCTGTGAATGCTTGCAATCTTGCTTGGATCATATTCAGTGTAATCCAGCCTGTTTTTTATACCACTCGGCTTACAGATAAAAAAACAGGCTGGGGCAAGGCCCACAACCTGTTGTTTCGCCGCCAAGATGCCTGGCTTTACTCGATATTGGATTCGATAAACCACAGGAATTTGTCCAGATCGCGCGATGCGGCGGTGAACATGTCTGCGGTGTCTTCATCCGGCACTTCCGTGATGGCTTGGCGGATGTCGTTGGCGACGGTTGCATAACGATCGGCCAGCGCTTTCAGGTGATCTTGCACGCTGTGAATATTGGTCGGATAGCTTTTCAGCGGGGTTTTGTCATTCACCACCTGTACCGTACCCAGCGCAACGCCACCGAGCTGTACGACACGTTCTGCAAAAGTATCTTGATGGTCGGTGATGGCGGTGCGGAAGCCGTCGAGCATTTCATGCACGGCAATAAAATTGGCACCACGCATGTTCCAATGCGCCTGCTTGGTGATCAACGACAGATCGATGAACTGTACAACCTGATGGTTCAGCGCCTTGATGGCGGCCTGCTTGGTTTGCTCATCCACGTCATTACGGGTGTACAACAGGTCAGAAGATTTCGTTTTCACCAGTTTAGCGGTACTCATATAGATATCCTCTTCTTGATGGGTGTAATCCTATTTTGTTACGGGAGAAATTATAGCAGCTTAAATTTATTTTGCAGGGCGAAAAGGGCGATTAAATAGATAGGTAATAACCGCTGGATATTTTTATCAGAAAGGCGTATGGCATATTTAATGATTCGTGAGGTGTTGATAAGAAACGTTTTTTAAGTTTTTAGAGGATAAGGGTTGAGATCCCCCACTAATAATAGACACCGATTGAAGGGATATTTCAATGCGTAATTATTGCAGGGTGTTTCTGAGTGTTGAAATAGGGCTTTTTTTTCCATTAATTCATATTGATAGCCAATTATCCCTAAGGTGTGCGCCGTAACTCTTTTTGTACAATCACAGCTTGATATGGATCGAGTCTCTGTTGAGCAAGGGCGCAGGTATTTTGACCGTATCGGTCTGCGTCTTGCCCTGGATAATATGCAGCGCAGCATGGCGACCTATTTCGTAATGCGGCAGTTGTACCGTCGAGAGCGGCGGTAAGAATAGCTCGCCAATGCCAACCATATTGTCGTAACCCACGACCGCCACATCTTGCGGGATGCGCAGGCCCTGCGCCAGTAGCGTCTGATAGACCATAAAGGCGATACGATCGTTACCGCAAATGACTGAGTCGAACATCGGATTACCCTGCTTGATATGCGCTAACACAATGGCTGGGATATCACGGTAGTGCTCATCGCCATGCTCCATATAGACATGCATGAGGGCGTCAGGGTTGACACCTGCTTGCCGGCAGGCGCGCTCCAATCCCTGACGGCGGCGCAAGGTGGCAAGATGGTGTTTTGGCAGATGCAGGCAGAGTGGTTGACGATTACCTGCCGCGAGCAGAGCCTGCACCGCCTCGAACTGACCTTGTTCGTCGTCTGGAATGTAGCTGGCTACCGGATCGTGCAAACTTTCACAGTTGGCCAGCACGCACGGGAGGGTGAGCAGTTTGGGCGGCAGCGGCACCTGACGTAGCCCCATGGTGGTGTAGATGATGCCGTCTGGCCGGTGTGAAAGCAGAAGGTCGACAATGGTATCAGGGTTATCGTCAGAGAACATATTTACCACGAAACTGTTCCAGCCATACGCCCGGGCGGTCTCTTCGATCGACAGAGTGATTTCCACCGAGAATGGTGTGGTAACAGTATCGAGAGCCAGCACCCCGATAGTATTCGGCGTAGCATGAGCACCGCGTATTTTTTTCGCTGACAAATCGGGAACGTAATTGGTCTCATTGATGGCGATCTGCACGCGTGCCAGGGTCTCAGGCTTTAGCCTTTCCGGGCTATTGAGCGCGCGGGAGACCGTCATGAGCGACACATTGGCCAGTTTCGCCACATCCTTCAGAGATGCCATATCTATTACTCCCGTCATTACTTTCAGGTAACAGGCTATACGACGAAGTTACTGATGTAAAAGGTTCAGCGGCTATTCTGTCGTAGAAAGCGAAAGAACCGTAGCGAGTAATTTTTGATCTCGATCTCACTTTTTTAATGTTAACGTTAACTTTTGTGATTAACATCATGAATCTCAGCAAAACGACAAGCGCTTTTTTATTTGTTAACGTTACCATGCTGGCATTACTCCAATACGAGAATGCCATAATGAAAGCGCATCACTCTCATAGCTACCCACTACTCAGTGCATTACTGTTCTTCTTTTTCGTGTCCTGGTCCTCTACTGGCTCTTTACTCTCTATCTGGTTGCACCAGGAAGTGGGGCTTAAAGCCGGAGATACCGGTATTATCTACGCGGTGTTGTCCGTCTCCGCGCTACTGGCGCAAATCTTCTACGGCTTTATCCAGGATAAACTCGGCCTGCGTAAAAACCTGCTCTGGACCCTTACCGGGCTGTTAATCCTTTCCGGGCCTGCCTATTTGCTGTTTAGTTATCTGTTACAAATCAATATATTGCTCGGAAGCCTCTTCGGTGGGATCTATATCGGTATAACCTTCAACGGCGGTATCGGCGTGCTGGAATCGTATACCGAACGCGTGGCGCGCCAGAGCCAGTTCGAATTCGGCAAGGCGCGGATGTGGGGATCGCTGGGTTGGGCAGTGGCGACGTTCTTCGCAGGACTTCTGTTTAACATCAACCCGAAACTCAACTTCGCGGTCTCCAGCTGTGCCGGGCTGGTGTTCTTTATCCTGCTGGCGCGGTTGCGGGTGTCTTCTGCACCGCACGCGATGCAGGAGGCGGTGTCCGGTGGCAAAGTGAAGCTGGATGACGTGCTGCGTCTGCTGACGTTACCGCGTTTCTGGGCGCTGGTATTTTTCGTCATCGGTACCTGTATTTACGGCGTTTACGATCAGCAGTTCCCGGTTTACTTCTCTTCACAATTCGCCACGTTGCAGGAAGGCAACGCCATGTACGGTTATCTTAACTCGTTCCAGGTGTTCCTCGAAGCCGCCGGGATGTTTTGCGCCCCGTGGTTAGTGAACCGCATCGGCGCAAAAAATGGCCTGATTTTCGCTGGGATGGTGATGGCGTTACGTATGGTGGCCTCCGGGCTGGTGGAAGGGCCGCTGCTGATTTCCATCACTAAACTGTTGCACGCGGTAGAGTTGCCGATCCTGCTGGTCGCTATCTTTAAATACAACAGCTTGAATTTCGACAAACGCCTGTCTGCCACGCTCTACCTGGTGGGGTTCGCCTGTACCAGTTCGGTTATCGCTTCGGTACTGTCGCCGCTGGCAGGTTATAGCTACGAAAAATACGGCTTTGCCCAGTCTTATCTGATTATGGGACTACTGGTGTTCTGCACCACCTTTATCTCCATCTTCCTGTTGCGCTCCAGTAAGTTATCTTCAGATCCTCTGATGTCGCAACCTTCTGCTATATGATTGAAAAGAGTAAAGAATATGACGTATTCAATATCCAAGGCTGAACAGGAGCTGCAGGCTAAATGTGAAACGCTGAACTTGCGTTGGTATCCACGCTACCATCTTGCCGCACGCGCGGGCTGGATTAACGATCCTAACGGCCTGGTCTGGTTTGACGGTTGGTATCACGCTTTTTACCAGCATCATCCTTATTCCACGCAGTGGGGGCCGATGCATTGGGGCCATGCGCGCAGTAAAGATCTGGTTCATTGGGAGCATCTGCCGGTCGCGCTGGCCCCGGAAGGTCCGGAAGATAAAGACGGCTGTTTCTCTGGCTCGGCGGTGGTTGATGGCGACACCCTGGCGTTGATTTATACCGGGCATAAATTCCATGGCGACGCCAGCGATGAGGCTAACCTTTATCAAGTGCAGTGTCTTGCGACTAGCCGCGACGGGGTCTGCTTCGAGCGTCAGGGGATCGTGGTGGATACTCCGCCGGGCCTGCACCATTTCCGCGATCCGAAGGTGTGGCGTGAAGGGGATAGCTGGTACATGATCGTCGGCGCTCGCGATGGCGAGACCGGCCAGGTGCGCCTGTATCGCTCTGCAGACCTGCATCAGTGGCACGATGCCGGAGTTCTTGATGAGGCGGAAAAAGAGATGGGCTATATGTGGGAGTGCCCGGACTTCTTCACCCTCGAGGATAAACGTATCCTGATGTTTTCTCCTCAGGGGATGGCGGCTGAAGGTTTCAACAACCGTAATCTGTTCCAGAGCGGCTATCTGCTTGGCGAATGGCAGCCGGGGCAGCCGTTTGTTCGCAAAAGCGAGTTTATTGAAATCGACCACGGTCATGATTTTTATGCACCGCAAAGCTTCCTGACTCCCGATGGCCGCCGCATCGTTATCGGCTGGCTGGATATGTGGGAATCGCCGTTGCCCGAACAGCAAGATGGCTGGGCGGGAATGCTCTCTCTTCCGCGAGAGCTGAGCCTCGGCGCAGATAACCGTCTGCAAATACGCCCGGCTAGAGAGGTTGAAGGTCTGCGCGGCGCATGGTTCCCATGGCCAGTGAGTACGTTGAAAAATCAGCAGACCACGATGGTGGAAAACTGCGAAGCGATGGAGGTGATCCTAAATTGGGATTGTGCTAACAGCAACGCAGAACAGTATGGCATCAGCTTCGGTGACGGTCTGCGCGTTTATGTTGATGCGCAGATGCAGCGTCTGGTTCTGGAGCGCCGTTATCCGCAGTATGGCCTGTGCGGAGTACGAAGCGTACCGTTGACCGCCGGAGCATCGCTGAAACTGCGGTTGTTCTTTGATAGCTCTTCAGTGGAAGTTTTTGCCAATGATGGCGAAGCGTGCCTCAGCAGTCGTATTTACCCGGACGCTGCGCGCCGTGAGCTAATGCTATTTGCCTGGAGCGGTTCGGCCTCCATATCCGAGGCGGGGGCCTGGCAGCTCGAATAATCTATTTTCATATGCAAGGGATGTGGAAAACAATTTCTTGTGCACACTTGTACCGCATCCCGAATTCTTCAATTCATAGGATTTAAATATTTTAATAACCCGTTTGGTGTGACGGGAGTAATTGTTGTCGTCATCATCGAGTTTCACCCATAAATATAAATTAAATAATAATGGATTAACGATGAAAAATAATGATGGTTTACATGTAAAAAAATCCGGGTCGGATGTTTGCTCACGTTTTTAGCAAGCGCTTGCGCGAACGCCCAAGCACCTCAATCTATCGAGGAGCGTTTGGCTCACCTGGAACAGCGACTGAAAGAGACCGAGCAGCGGGCCGTCCGTGCGGAAACGGAGATTCGTGCGCTGAAACGGCAGGATACACCGGTAACGATGGCCAACGCGACGCCAACCAAGCCGGCATTACAGCTTAATGACTATGGAGAATTAAAATTCTATGGTGACGTTGAGTTTAATATGGATGGCGCTAGCCGTACCGGCAGTCTGACCTCGTTGAAAACCAGTGCTAATAAAAACTGGGCGCCGGGCGATAAAGAGCGCTGGGATATTAACGGGCGTATCCTGCTTGGCTTTGATGGATTACGTAAAGGGTCGAATGGGAAATATGCCGGTTTCAGCGTACAGCCGCTTGCGGATATGAATGGTAAAATGAATCTTGATGACGCGGCATTTTTCTTCGGCCAGCAGGATGACTGGAAGATTAAAATGGGTCGTTTTGAGGCCTTTGATATGTTTCCGCTTAATCAGGATACCTTTATTGAATATTCTGGTAATACGGCCAACGACCTGTATTCCGACGGCTACGGTTACATTTACATGATGAAAGAGGGGCGCGGGCGCAGCAGCAGCGGAGGCAACTTCCTGCTCAGTAAAACACTTGATAACTGGTATTTTGAAGTGAATACGCTGGTGGAGGACGGTAGTTCGCTGTTTGTCGATCAGAACTATCACGGCAACGCGCTGGATAGCCGTAAAAACGTGGTTTACGTGCGCCCTGTAGCCGCGTGGCAATCCGGAGAGTGGTCGGTGGCTGCAGCGCTGGAGAGCAACCTTGTTAATAATGCCTACGGCTATCAGAATCAGCAGGGCCTTTGGGTCGACCAGTCCAGGCGTACCGGCTACGGTATGACCATGAGCTGGAACACGCTGAAAACCGATGCGCAGAACGGGGCGGTGGTGAACCTGAGCACCGCATATCTTGATGCGACGGATGAAAAGAACTTCAGCGCAGGTATCAATGCGCTATGGCACCGCGTTGAGCTGGGCTATATCTACGCGCATAATAAAATCGACCGATTCAATATGGACAGTGTGAATGCTGAATGCGACGGCGATTGCGCGATCCTGGCACCAGGAAACTACGATATCCACACCATTCATACTTCCTGGCAACTGCCGAATATTATGGATATGCCAAACTTTAATACCTACCTAGGGGCTTATGCTTCCTGGCTGGATGCTTCGACAATAAATCCAGGTGACACCGATATGCGCTATGGTATGAGGGTGCGCTTCAAATATTTATTCTAAAATTGGGGGGTTAAGGAAACACTATGAAACTGTGGACAGTTGGCGATGCGGTAATCGATTTATTACCTCAGCCAGATATGCAATATAAAGCTTGCGCTGGTGGTGCGCCGTTAAATGTTGCTGTGGGTGCAGCTCGTTTGGGATGTGATTGTGGTTTTATTGGCAGAGTCGGTGATGACCCATTTGGCCACGTTCTCCAGCAAACACTCTATTCAGAGGGAGTCGAAACGCAGCATATACAATTTGATGAGCAATATCATACCAGTACCGTGCTGGTAGCGCTGGGGAATGATGGCGATCGCAGTTTTACATTTCTGGTAAATCCTTCTGCCGACCAGTTTTTATCCTCTAAAAATCTACCCGATTTTGATGATGATATATTGCACTTTTGTTCGTTGGCTCTGGTTGCCAAGCAGAGCCGGGAGACCTTGGTCAAGGCGATAAGTTTAATAAAGCAACGCGGTGGCATCTTGAGCTTTGATGTCAATCTGCGGGAGAAAATGTGGGGGAATCCACAGGAGATGCTGGCAACGGTAACTCAATTTGCTCATCAGTCAGATATTTTAAAACTCTCAGAGGAAGAATTATACTGGATAACCGGTACGACTCATTATGAAAAAGCGTTGGAAAGAGTTAAGCGATTTCCTTCTAGCCTTAAAATTGTCACCCGTGGTATCCAAGGGGCTATTGTCTTATGGCAAGAGCTGGCCATACACGTAGACTCGTACAAGGTGAAAAGTTTAGATACGACGGGGGCAGGAGATGCCTTTATCGCTGGGCTGTTGGCAAATATCTCTCTTGGAAATGGTTTGCTTGATTTTGAACAATTGAAATTAGCGCTAACGCAAGCCAGCGCCTGTGGTGCGCTGGCGACTACACAAAAAGGAGCTTTATCAGCATTACCCGATGCGGAGAGTGTCAGAAGTTTTATTGGATCTGAGCATAGACTGACATTTAAGGTTAATTCTCTAAACCCTCATGAGTGAAATGCAGCAGACCTATTGTAATATAAGATGTCTATAAGTCAGTTAAAATGGATATCGACGCAAAGCATGAAAATTAACGTGGTGGGCACCAGCGGCAGCGGTAAAAGCACCGTTGCCCGCCAATTGGCGCAAAAGCTGGCCGTACCCTATATCGAGATGGATAAGCTTTACTGGCGGCCAAACTGGCAAAATGCCTCAGATGACGAGTTCTTGCATCTGGTCGGACAGGCGCTGGTATCGGCCCGTGCAGGGTGGGTATTGGATGGCAACTATACCCGGACCAAAGCCGTGAAATGGCGGGACGTTGACTGGGTTGTCTGGGTTGATTACGGATTCTGTCGCACGCTGTGGCAGGCCGTTCGTCGCGCATCGGTGCGGGCTTGGCACAAGACTGAGCTCTGGCCCGGCACCGGCAATTGTGAGAGCTTTCGCCGCTCTTTCTTTAGCCGTGAGTCGATCATCTTGTGGACCATCAAAACCTACCGCAAGAATCGTATAAAGTATCTGGCAGACCAGCAGGACGCAGCCAATCATTCTATCCGCTTTATCCAACTGCGCTCTCCGGCGGAAACAGCGGCTTTTCTGGCTAGCATCTGCTAGGAAGCTTTATTCGATTCAGCTTTTCATGTTCGTTAGGCATGATTTTCTCTTTTGGCTGAAGCTGCTTCAGCTAAAACATGATCTTAATCTGATTAATTTGTCAGCTAGAATACATCATTCATAATTTTTCTTGCTGTATGTCACGCAATTTTTGTTATTTCCATCCTGATTGTTGAAAAAGTGACCCTCATCGCATTTTAAAACGGGCTAAGAACTTAGTTTGTGATGGTTTTGCTAAAACCATTCAGCTAACCAGGAAGGAACAATAAATGAAAAAGCTTACTGTACTTTCGCTCGCTATCTCTTTGATTTCTGGGTATGCCAGTGCTCAAGCTATCGTATTGACCGACAGTGAGAACGGTATTGAACTTGGCAACTGGCGGATTGACAGCTCACAGCTGAATATTCCCGGCCCGCGTTTCAGCCTGCAACAGCAAGTCTTGCACGGTGGCAAGCAAGAGGGATCGAAAGTCCTTACCCTAACCAGTGATGGGTTGACCATCGCCCTTAGCCCAACGCGTGGTATGGATATTCTGCATGTCAACGGTTCGGGCGTAAGGTTGGGGTGGGATTCACCGGTGACCGAGGTGGTCAATCCGGCTTATATCAACTTGGAGAGTCGCAACGGGGTGGGTTGGCTTGACGGTTTTAACGAAATGATGGTGCGCTGCGGCTACGAATGGACCGGGCACCCGGGGGTAGAAAACGGCACGTTGTATACGTTACATGGCCGTGCAGGAAATACCCCGGCTTCCAAGGTGGTGGTAGATATTGCTGAAAAAGCGCCTTATGAAGTCCGTATCCGCGGCCTGCTGAAAGAAAATACCTTCAAGAAAAGTAATCTGGAAACCTGGACTGAGCTGCGTTACGTTCCCGGCACTCAACAGTTTACGGTTCACGATCGTTTAACCAATCGTGCTGATTATCCTCGTGACTATCAGATTATTTATCACAGTAACTTCGGTAAGCCGTTGCTGGAAGAGGGGGCCGTGTTCAGTGCGGCAATCAAAGAGATTTCGCCGTTTAATGATTATGCCAAGGGCGGTTTGAAAGATTGGCATACTTACCAGGGGCCAACCAAAGGCTTCGATGAGATGGTGTTCAACATCGTGCCTTACAGTGATTCGCAAGGAAAAACCCTGGCGATGATGAACAACAAGAAAGGGGATCGGGGTGTTGCGATTGGTTTTGATACCCATCAGTTGCCGGTTTTGACGCTGTGGAAAAACACTGACACGGAACGTCAGGGCTATGTTACCGGGATTGAGCCAGGGACCAGCTATGCGTATCCGGTAAAAATCGAACGTGAGCAGGGGCGAATCAAACAATTACAGCCTGGGAAGAGTACCGATTTCGAGCTGACTTACACGTTGCTGAAAAATGCTGAACAAGTAAAAGAGTACCAAAACAAGATAAAAACGCTGCAAGGTGACCGAGAAGTTAAACTGGTCGAGACTCCAATTGCGGTGGAATAGCGTCTGGTGAAGGGGGAGCCGGTCAAGCGACCGGCTCTTTGGCGTCAAAGCAGCAGTTCGTAGTGGACTTTCACCACCACTTTCTTGATATTTTTTGGCTCAGTGATCTGGCAGCCGGGTTTGTGGGGTTCCAATGGGAAGAAGATCACGTACATGCCCGGCGTCAGGTTCAGGGTCTGCGGGCTGCGTTTGATATCCAGCCATTGCAGATCTTTGCTTTCATCGTAAAGATCGCCGCTTTCCCAACTGTCTGGCAGGCCAAAATCGATCCGCTCTTCGCCGCCGATCAGGATCTGGATATCCAGGTACTCCTGGTGGAGTTCGGCGCGTTTGCTTTCCGCCGGTTCTGTCATCAGTTCCATCACGTTCATAAACACCCGATCGCCATCGATTTCATGCCGCCCTAACGGCAGGCCAGGCAAATCATACTGACGCACGGTATTGAGGATATTGGCTAAAGCGGGTGAGAGGCCACGTCCGAAGCGGGGGTTGTACAAACTGCCGTAGATCATCCTGATTCTCCCTAATAAAAAAAGACCTGCTGCGAGTATGTCTATTATTGTTCAGGAAAAAAGTTAACTGGCTTGCAATCATGCAACCTTTTGAGCGTGGCGCCGGGGACTTGCCGCCAGACGCCAGCGGGCTTACGAGAGGCTTTCAACCTTTGGTTTGGGTTTGATGGTTAACGTAGCCCCCATGGAGGCGGTAATGATGGCGGCCAATGCCAACCATTGCGTTTGGTTAAGATGTTCGTTGAGGAAGATCATGCCG
The DNA here is from genome assembly GCF_046269175.1 of Serratia sp. J2. Classification (NCBI taxonomy): domain Bacteria; kingdom Pseudomonadati; phylum Pseudomonadota; class Gammaproteobacteria; order Enterobacterales; family Yersiniaceae; genus Serratia; species Serratia sp. J2. The sequence continues at coordinate 228,564 of NZ_JBKABN010000006.1, read as the reverse complement.
GAAAGAGCGGCCATTGCCGGTTCCAGACTCATCAGCGTGCCAAAGGTACGGGCGGGGATCTTGGGTAAGGCGATAATTTCCAAAGAGTATGGCAACGCGGTAGACAGCACCGCGACGGCCAAAGCCACCGGTAGAATATCCACGTTTAACTGCGCACTGCCGGCTTGCCAGGCACCGATCGGGCAGAACACGATGGCGGCGATCAACGATCCCACGGCTACAGTGCCCGGCCCGTGATCTCCCCCGGCCTTCTGGCCGAAAATAATGTATATCGCCCAACAGGCACCGGCACCCAACGCACAGGCTGCTCCCACGGGATCGATACTGCCCATATCGTGGCCAAGCGGCAGCAGGAACCACAAACCGGCAATGGCCAGCGCCACCCAGATGAAATCGATCGGGCGGCGGGAAGAGAACATCGCCACCGCCAGCGGGCCGGTAAACTCCAGCGCCACCGCAATACCGAGTGGCACCGTGCGTAAAGAAAGATAAAACAGGTAGTTCATCGCTCCCAGTGACAGACCATAGATCAGCAATGGCAACCGGCTACCGGCGGCGAAGCGCATACGCCACGGACGGAAAATGATAAACAGGATCAGCGTACCGATGCTCAGGCGCAGCGTGGTGATGCCTTCGGCACCGACCAGCGGGAACAGGCTTTTGGCTAATGAAGCCCCGCTCTGGATCGAGATCATTGCAATGATCAGTAAACACACGGGCACCAGCGTGGAAGACGCTTTAGTGGTTACAGACGAAGACATCCTTTCTGGCCTTATGGAACTCCCCATCGTCTGGGAAGGAATTGAGTACAGGTGTTGCACAGTGTAAAGGAATTGACAGCAAGGTGTTGGCGAAAAACGGGGGGCCGGGTTGAATCTGTCAAAAATATGCGCCAACTTGGTTCGAGTAACCAATAAGTGCTCTTTTTTTAAGAGTATTCTGGAACTCGGATAGGTGATTAGCGTCACAAAAAGGAGTATAATTCGCGAAAAATACAGGAAAATTAGTATGCTATAGTGTTCTTGAAATCTTCTGTTACACGATACAAAGATTTAGACACTCATTTAAAGGCAGAGTTTCACGCTAATTTTTGCTATATTTTCAATGTATGAGAAATTGAAGCACTTTTATAATAAAACGCGTTTGAGGTGGTTATGAAAAAAATTGCATGTCTTTCCGCAGTAGCAGCTTGTGTATTGGCCGTAACAGCAGGTACCGCATTTGCTGGTGAGAGCACCGTATCCGCTGGCTATGCCCAGGGCGATTTCCAAGGCGTTGTTAACAAAGCCGACGGTTTCAACCTGAAGTACCGTTACGAGTACGACAACAGCCCACTGGGTGTGATCGGTTCTTTCACCCATCTGGAAAAGAATAACTCTGGAGACGGCTTCTACAACAAAGCACAATACGACTCCATCACTGCCGGCCCTGCTTATCGTTTCAACGATTGGGCGAGCATCTACGGTGTGATCGGTGTGGGCTATGGTAAATTTACCTCCAACGCTCAAGACGGTAGCAACAACAACAGCAACAGCGACTATGGCTTCAGCTATGGTGCTGGTCTGCAGTTCAACCCAATGCAGCAGGTTGCTCTGGACGTGGGTTACGAGCAGAGCCGTATCCGCAGCGTTGACGTTGGCACCTGGAACGTGGGCGTAGGTTACCGCTTCTAAGATTTCCCCATGCCTTCGGGCATGAGCGTGTGACCTTGTTGGTCATGCCCAATGAAAATCCGCCTTTTAGGGGCGGATTTTTTTTGCCGGTAACCCACATCCGACTCTATATTTAATCTATCGATTTATTTGGCTTGCCCAATACCGTGGTCGGTTGCAATGAAAAACGCGCCGTACGGGGATCGCGCTCATATCCTTGCGGCTCGGTAAGCAGCCCATAAAGCTCTGGCCGACGGCCATGGATCCAACGCCTCCCGCTGCTCATGGGGATTAAGCTCAGATCCAGATCGGCGGTAACCATGGCGTCCTGAGCTGTCCAGGTCTCTGACAGGATGCGGCCATAAGGGTCCAGCAGCATGGCATTGCCGGTGCGCACCTCATCATCATCTCGCCCCACACCGTTGCTGAACAAAATAAACAGGCCATTATCATGGGCGCGAGAAGGCAGCCAGCGCAGTAGCCAACCGCGGCCAGTGTCGCCGCGAAAAGCCTCTTCGATCGCCGCCGGATTTTCTTTACGTTGCTGCCATAGCGTCAGCGGTATCGGCTTCATGCCGTGCGGGCTGCGTGAATTTGTCCCACCGGTCTGGTGAGGGGCGAACAGGATATCGGCACCCAGCAGCGTGGTGGCACGTGCGTTCTCCACCAGGTTGTTGTCCCAGCAGATGAGGATCCCCATACGTATGCCCCAAGGTGTGTCAAACACGGTATAACTATCGCCTTTTGCGATCAGCGCATGCTCAAAAGGATGGAGCTTGCGGTGAACATGGGTTTGGCCATCCGGCAGACAAACCGCATAAGCGTTGTACAGTTGGCCATCTTCACCCAGCTCAATCAGCCCAACGCCGATGGCCATTCGATACCGCTCTGCCAGCGGGCGGATGCGCGCCAGTGAGGGGCTGGTGGCGATAGGCTCAGCCAGCGCAGTGATTTCGCTGTCGGCCAGGTGGCGTACGTGCCAGTAACCGGTAATGCACATTTCCGGGAAGGCGAGGACCTGTACGTTGTCGGCGGCGGCCTGGGTGATAAAGTCTTCCATAACGCCGAGATTGTAGTTCTTGTCATTGGCGCGGTGTTGAAATTGTACCGACGCAGCACGAAGGGTCGTGGTCATAGCAAGCTCCTGTGGGGGGTTTTGTTCGCTAATTACAGCAGCCGCATCGATTACTGTATAATCAATTAAAATCCTCTTTTGATAACCTAATGGAATGGATAATCGTCAATTACGTGCCTTTGTCGCGCTGGCTGAACTGGGGCGCTATCACCTGGCCGCCGAGCGGCTGTGTATCACCCAGCCCGCGTTGAGCAAGCAAATTCAAGCTATCGAGTTGCAACTGGGTACCCGGCTGTTCGAGCGGGGCCGCCAGGGGGCACGGCTGACTGCCAATGGTGCCGCGCTGTTCCCCAGAGCGCTGGAGTTATTGACCCAACACGAGCAGTTTCATCTGTATGCGTTGCAGGTGGTGAAGGGGGAAACCGGGCGTCTGGCCTTAGGCTTTGGGCTTTCCAGTTTTCATCTGGCACCACAGTGGGTGGCGGCATTTCGTCAGCGCTTTCCGGCGGTGGTGGTTGGCCTGGAGGATCTTCCTTCGGAACGGCAATGCCAGTTGTTGCTAAACGGCGATCTACAGGCTGGCTTTGTACGCTTGCCCGTTGTTGCTCCCTTGCAGGCACAGCCTTTGCTGACCGATCGGCTAGTGCTGGCAGTGCCGAGAGCGATGGCGTTGCAGGAGGAGAACCTGTTGGCGGATTTCCACCGTTTTCCTCTGCTGCAGTTGGAACCTTCACGTGGCCGAGGGTTGAGTGAGCAGGTGCTGCGTTTTATTGCCGCTCAGGGGCTGCGGGCCAACGTGGTGCAGCAGGCGGAGGATATCCAAACCTTGCTGGCGCTGGTGGCGGCGGGGATAGGCGTGGCGCTGTTGCCGCAAAGCATTGCGTTTATTGCTCCAGTTGGGGTCGATATTCTGCCGTTAAGCGGCGAGCAGACGCAATGGCAGGTTGGGCTGGCGTGGAACCCGCAGCGGCCTGATGCGCTGCGGGATAATTTTATCCAGGGTATATTGAACTCAGAGCGGTCGGTATAACACTACCGTTGGTAACTGGTGGTATTCGCTGCGGTGGCTTGCCACAAAGCCGACTTTCTTCGCCAAGCCAAGCGAAGGGCGGTTATCCGGCGAAATGATACAAACGACTCTGTCCTGTGAGAAATTCTCTTTGGCCCAGACCAGCGCGGCATTCAAGGCTTCGGTGGCATAGCCTTTACCGTGCGCAGCCGTGATCAGCGTCCAGCCCATTTCGGGGACATCGAGTGCGGGTTGAATATCACGGTGAAAATCGGCGAAGCCAATTCCGCCAATATACCTGCCGCTGTTTTTCTCCCGCACCGCCCAGTAGCCATACCCCAGCAATTTCCAGTGGCCGATGTAGCGCAACAGGCGGCCCCAGCTGTCCTCCTTGTCGCGTGGCGTGCTGCCGATATAGCGCACCACCGCAGGATCGGCCCACATGGCGGCCAAATCGTCAAAGTCTTCCAGCCGGTGGGCATCCAGGATCAGACGTTCGGTGATCAAGGTGGGGGCAACGGTGTGAGTGGTCATGGCTTCCTTCCTGAACAAGGGAAAAGGCGCTGCCGGAGCAACGCCTCAAGATACTCACCACTGTAGCCGAACTGCTTTGGCTCTAGCAATACCGGGAAGTTACACGACCAGCCACAGCAGCCAGGTAAAGGCGAAGCCACTTAAACCGAGCAGGGTGGTTAATACTGTCCAGGTTTTGAGGCCATCAGCCACTGACAGGCCAAGGTATTTGGTAACGATCCAGAAGCCGGAGTCGTTAACGTGCGATAAGCCCAAGCCGCCAAAGCAGGTGGCGAGCGTGACTAATACAAGCTGCATCGGGTTAAGCCCGATAACCGCTTCGGACAGCAACCCGCCGGTCGTCAGAATGGCGACGGTAGCCGACCCCTGTGAGGCACGCAGTGCCAGCGAGATGATAAATGCAGCCGGGATCAGTGGCAGACCAATAGTGGTCAGCACATCTGCCAGCGCCTTACCCACGCCAGACTCAACCAGCACCTTGCCGAACACGCCGCCCGCACCGGTAACCATAATGACTACTGCCGCAGTTGGTAACGCCCCTCCCATCACATCGCTGGTGTGTTGCAGACTCCAGCCACGACGGATTGCCAGCAGATAGAACGCCAATACCAGAGCGATCATTAACGCTACGCCTGGTGAGCCGATTAATGACAAGGCATCACGCACCGGCGAACCTGCTGGCAGCAGGGTGGCAGAAACGGTGCCCAGCATAATGATGGCGATAGGAATAACGATCAGCGCGGTAATCAATCCGGCACTAGGAGGATTGATCCGATCGCTGAGTTGCGCTTTGCCTTCCGGTGCAGGTTCAGGGGCTGCCAGTTGCAGTTGTTCCAACACCTCAATGGAGAGTGGGTAGGCTTTACGGTTGAGATATTTTGCCGCGAAGTAACCAATCACCCCCACCGGGATACAGATGATCAGGCCGAGAATGGTCAACCAACCGATATCGGCACTCAACAGCCCCGCCGCCGCGACCGGGCCTGGGTGTGGTGGCAGAGCTACGTGCACCGTCAGCATCACACCGGCCATCGGCAAGCCAAACTTCAACGGTGAGACTTTAGCCACTTTGGCAAAGCCATAGATGATCGGGGCCAGGATGATAAAGCCGACGTCGAAAAACACCGGAATGCCCAGGACGAACGCGGCACTGGTAAGCGCGGCAATGGTGCGCTTTGGCCCCAGCGCTTTGCTGAAACGCTGCGCCAGGGATTCTGCGCCGCCCGAATGTTCGATCATTCTTCCCAGCATCGCACCCAGGCCGATGATAATGGTCACCGAGCCGAGTACGCCGCCCATCCCGGCGGTCATCACTTTCATGACTTCGCCGGTTGGGATCCCACTGGCAAGCGCGACCAGTAGACTAACGACCAGCAGGGCGACAAACGGCTGAACCTTCGCCTTGATGACCATCAATAGCAGCAGTACGACACCCAGTACGGCAATGATCAGTAGCATAGTTGGAGACATAGCATAGCCTTTAATTCAGGTAAGAGTCCGGCACCGCGATCGCCCTGGGGCGATACGGGTGCGTTTATTTTTTATGTTATTGAAACTGGTGTTGGCGCGACGAGTTCTTGATTACAGGTAAGGTTTCACCCACCCCAGACCCGCCGTCGTTTCCCCACGGGGTTTATATTCACAACCAATCCAGCCTTGGTAACCCACCTTATCCAGTTGGGCGAATAGCCAAGGATAATTCAGTTCACCGTCATCGGGTTCATTTCGGTCTGGCACCGAGGCGATCTGGATATGGGCATAGCGCCCGGCCAGTGAGGCGATCAGATTACTGATATTGCCGTCCACCAACTGTGCGTGGAAAAAGTCGAACTGAATAAACACGTTAGGGCGATCGATGGCGGCCACCAGCTCCGCAGCCTGATGCTGGCTGGAGAACAGGTAGTTGGGCTTGATCGGTGGGCTGAGCGCTTCGATCAACACCTTGATGCCGTGAGGGGCAAAGGCGTCGGCGGCGTAACGGATATTGCTGATAAAGGTTTCCCGATAGCGGGCAATATCTTCGCCGGGCGGCACTACGCCAGCCATCACGTGAACGTTAGGGCACTTAAGGGCGATGGCATATTCCAGAGCGCGATCGATATCCGCACGGGCATCCTGCTCGCGGCCGGGCAACGCCGCCAATCCCCATTCGCCTGCGCCCACATCGCCCGGCGCGGTATTGAACAACACTTGCTGGAGACCGTTTTGTTGCAGTTTCTCCGCCAGTAGATCGGCGGGGTAATCATAAGGGAACAGGAACTCTACCGCTTTAAATCCGGCCGCCGCAGCGGCATCAAAACGATCCAGAAACGAGTGCTCGGTAAACATCATCGATAAATTGGCAGCAAATTTTGGCATGGTTCAGCTCCGTAACTCGGCAATTTCATCATCGGTTAAATAGCGAATTGGGCGGTTGCCGAGGGTGAAAATCAGCTTGGCCGCATCTTCCATTTCTTCGGTATTGTTCGCGGCTTCCCGCAGGCTCTCGCCGGTGACCACGGGGCCGTGGTTCGCCAACAGGAAAGCCTTGTAGCTTGGGGCCAGCTTGCCCAGATCTTCCGCCAACCGCATATCGCCGGGGCGATAGTAAGGCACCACCGGCACCTGGCCGACGCGCATTACCACATAAGGCGTGAACGGCTTGATGGCGTTTGCCGTATCCAACCCTTGCAGGCAGGAAAGCGCGGTCAGATAGGTGCAATGCAGGTGCACTACCGCCTTGCACGTCGGGTTGTTCTGGTACAGCGCGCGGTGAAAACTGATCTCTTTCGAGGGTTTGTCGCCGGAAATCCATTCACCGCTCAGGCTGACTTTCGACAGTTTGTCTGCCTGCAACTCCCCCAGGCAAGAGCCGGTGGGAGTGGCCAGCAGGGTACCGTCTGGCAACAACAGCGAAAGGTTGCCTGCTGAACCGGTAGCGTAGCCGCGCTGGAAGAACGAAGCCCCCAGACGCACCATCTCTTCCCTTGCCAGCCGTTCAGTGTCAGCGGTCATCGTCATACTGAAAACTCCGTTTGTGCTCTGGCGAAAAAGTTTTCATCGCCGAAATTGCCCGATTTCAGGGCCAGTGATACCGGTTGTTCAATTGCGCGTACCCAAGGCACGCCTGGAGAAATGCATGGGCCGATATGGAAACCGCGGATCCCTAACGCCTGGGTGACCACGCCAGAGGTTTCACCACCGGCAACGATAAAGCGGCTGAAACCCTGTTGTTGCAGGCGTTTAACTACTTCGGCAAACAGGGCTTCTACCGCCTGGCTGGCAGCCTCGGTGCCGTATTGCTGCTGGGTCTGTTGCAGTTGCTCCGGCTCGGCGGTGGCGTACAGCAATGGGGCCAGTTGTGAGGCCTGTTGTTCAACCCATGTGCTTAGCTCGGCTGCGTAGGCGCTGCGATCTCCTGCTGTGATGCAGCGCGAGACATCAATACTCCGTGCCGGAGCCTGTTGGCGGTAGCGTGCTACCTGCTTGTTGGTCATGGTGGAGCAGGAGCCGGAAAGTATCACGGCTTTCTTTCCCTGTGGTGCTCCGGCAGATTGGGCTTTCTCCTGGCCAGGTTGCGCCCATTGGCGGGCAATGCCGATCGCCAGTCCTGAACCTCCGGTGACCAACTTCATGGTTTTCAGCGCTTCGCCCTGTGTCAGCAGATGCTGTTCGTTCAGGGTATCCAATACCGCATAGCGCACGCCAAGCTGTGCCAACTGTTGCAACTTTTCCTGCACCGCACCGGCTCCACGATCCATCTCTGCCGCGTTGACCAGCCCGCAACGCCCGCTGGCCTGGGCCTCCATCAGCCGCATCAGATTACTGTCGGTCATTGGCGTCACCGGATGGTTGCGCATACCGGATTCCGACAGCAACTGGTCCATCACGAACAGATAACCTTGGTATACCGTGCGGCCATTTACCGGTAGCGCAGGGGAAATCACCGTTTGCTGTTCGCCAAGCGCATCGAGCAAGGCATCGGTAACCGGTCCGATATTGCCCTGGGCTGTGCTGTCGAAGGTGGAACAGTATTTAAAGTAAAACTGGCGGCAACCCTGGCGTTGTAGCCAGGCCAAAGCCTGCAACGACTGCTCAACCGCCTGGTCGACCGGGCAGGAGCGCGATTTCAGGCTGATCACCACTGCCTGCGAGTCGACAGGGGTATCATCCTGCGGCACGCCATTGAGCTGGACCGTAGGCAAACCGTTTTCCACCAGGAAGCTGGCGATATCGGTGGCGCCGGTAAAGTCGTCTGCAATCACTCCGAGTAACATTATGAGTTCTCCTTATTCTTCGGCAGCTCGATCCCGGCGAAGATCTTGATTACTGCACTGTCATCTTCCTTACCGAAACCTGCGTTGCTGGCGGAGGTGAACATGTTGAACGCCGTGGAGGCCAATGGCAGCGGGAAGTGCAGCGCTTTGGCGGTATCGGCTACCAGCCCAAGATCCTTGACGAAGATATCTACGGCAGATTTTGGTGAGTAGTCGCCATCGACCACGTGGCGCATACGGTTCTCAAACATCCAGGAGTTGCCTGCGGCGTTGGTGACCACATCGTACATCACGTCCAGCGGGATACCGGCGCGAGCGGCCAGCGCCATCGCTTCGGCACCGGCGGCAATGTGTACGCCTGCCAACAATTGATGGATGATCTTGACCGTTGCCCCCAGGCCGATTTCGTCGCCAATGCGGTACACTTTCCCGGCGACGGCATCCAGCACCGGTTGCAATTGGGCAAAGGTGCTCTCACTGCCCGAGGCCATCACGGTCATTTGACCAGCCGCTGCCTTGGCTGCACCGCCGGACACCGGGGCATCCAGCATTGGCAGGTTATACGCCAACAGTTTCTGTTCGATTTCTTTGGCATCCGCCGCCGCAATGGTGGAAGACACCATCACCGGCGTATTCGGTTTCAACTGTGCCGCCAGGCCGTTATCCCCGAACAGGATCTGTTTTACCTGGTTGGCGTTAACCACCAACAGCAGCACTGCATCCAGTTCGGTTGCAAAGTTTGCTGCGCTGGTGGCGGCCTGTTTGGCACCGGCCTGCTGTAGCGCCACCAATGCCTGTGGATTGAGATCGACGCCATAGGTGGTCAGCCCGGCATTGATGCAGGACGTAGCCGCGCCCATGCCCATTGACCCCAAACCGACGATACAAACTGCGTAGTTTCCTGGTTGTGCCATGATGCACCTCTGTTAATTTTAGTGATTATTTGTTTTGATGTGTTAAATGTAAGCGTTATTGGCGTGGATATCGGTGATCGTCTTCACAATTATTAACAATGTAACGGACAGACTAAAAAACGGTTACTCTTGCTAACATAATGCTTTTAAATGTTTTTTATGATTATGACCGGCTTCACAGCCTGAAAAGCTTTACTACCGTCGCACGAAAATTGACGTAAAATCACAATTATTATCATCGTAGTCACAGAGGGGGAACCGTGATACCTGTTGAACGCCACCAACAAATTTTGGCGCTGGTGTCCGAGCGCGGAGCAGTCAGCATAGCTGAACTGACCGAAAGGCTGGGGGTCTCGCACATGACCATCCGGCGCGATCTGCAAAAACTGGAAGAGCAGGGCAGCGTACTCCCCGTCTCCGGCGGTGTGCAGTCGGCCGAACGAGTGGCGATTGAGCCTTCGCATCAGGATAAGGAAGGAATGTTCAGCCAGCAGAAAGCCGCCATTGGGCAACTGGCCGCGCGGCAGATCCCGGCCAACAGCTGCATCTATCTGGACGCAGGCACCACCACGTTGGCCCTGGCGCGCCAGCTCGGCGAGCGTGACGATATCACCGTGGTGACCAACGATTTTGTTATCGCCGCCTATCTGCTCGAACATAGCCAGTGCAAGCTGATCCACACCGGCGGTACGGTATGCCGGGAAAACCGTTCCTGCGTGGGGGCCGCTGCGGCTCAGGCTTTACGTAATCTGTTTATCGATCTGGCGTTTATCTCTGCTTCCTCATGGAGTATGCGTGGTTTGTCTACCCCGAACGAGGATAAGGTGGTGGTGAAAAACGCCATCGTTGAGGCCAGTCGCCGCCGCATTTTGCTGAGTGATACTTCCAAATATGGCAAGGTCGCTACCTATCTGGCGCTGCCGATTTCAGTCTTTGAGGTGATCATCACTGACGATCACCTGCCGGAAGCGGCGCGTGAGGCGATTATGCAGGCAAATATTACGTTGCTTACTGCGGTGCAGTGACTTTCAATCCCGCTAATCTGATAAACAACGGGGTAGTTATCGCTGCCCCAAGGGCCTGGCCACAGACTCCACAGCAGATAATACAGGCATTGAGTCGCAATAATTCCATCACGTCCAGGTGCCAGCCGGTGGCACAGTCAGCCTGCTACCACATAATATTTACTCATAAAACGTTAATGATTTATTTTTAAGGATTCACCTCAATGTGGTGTTGGTATACATCCTGACGATGTATGGGTAACACCAGGTTATATCGCTATGTAAAGTCAGTGTCAGGCTAAGGCAGCTACCTGGCAGTGTGACAGGTTAAAACCATTGATTTAAATGATAAAGACTATCAACGCTAGCCGAAAGCGCCTGCTTTTTCAGTCATGTAAGATCTTAGTGAGAGTTAAATCTGCGATATTTTTACATTAAAACATGCCATATATGGTGTTTTTATGAAGTTTTTCGCTATAAAAAAATTTATGACAACATAAAAATCTAACCTTGTGAAATTTAACGAATCAATATATCAATAGTCAGCGCGTTTCGATAATCTTTGTTTTGGTCATGAGAAAATTCTTATTCCAGGGAGAAGGAAAAATGCCACAGTTAATGACAATTACCCGCGGTCTATTTACTAGCGACAAAAACGTTCACAAAGGCTTTCTTTTAATTTTAATCAAATGATTTTATTAACGATTAATGCCTGGGTTGTCTGTTTTTATAGTGAAAGTCGTGAATATAATGAAATATAAATTTAATGACCGTATTATCTTCGATGTCGATAGCGGAACGCTGAGTTTGAGCGATCTGTTTGACGATACTGTCACCATCTCCAACCCATCCAAACGCCTGTTACAGTTACTGATTGTCCACCAGGGCGATGCAGTGAGCCGTGAAGTGATCTTCAAAAAGGTGTGGGATGATTATGGGATGATTTCCAGTAACAATAATCTTAACCAGTGTGTGAGCAAGTTACGTAGAGTGATCAAGGCGCTGGGAATTGATGAGGAGGTGATCGTCACGGTTCCCAAAGTGGGTTTTATGCTGCACAGCGAAATCCAGATTGTGTCTTGTGAGGATGAAAAGGATACGCCGATCCTTGCTGCCGAACCGCCGGTATCAGCCGCTAAAACCATACCCGTGGTGGTAGGCAAGGTGTTCTCCTGTGCTTCCTTGCGCTATGGTTGGGGGATAGTGGGCTTTGTGTGCGTGGTATTGGCCAGCATTGCGTTCTATATTTTCAATCCAAGCATCCGGCAAGAGAGCTATTTGGGCAAATCGGGTAACTGCGCGGTATTTATGTCGAACTCCACGGTTCAGGCAGATCCGGCATTCAGCGATGATGTGTTGACGCAGGTAGTAAGGCAAAAAATCCAATGCCAGCCGGATGAATACCTGTTGCTGATGCGTGGCAATCAGGTGAAGTCGTATATTTCAGGCATATCACGGCTATTTTTTCTCCGCTGCAAGATTTTGCGAGAGCATAAGATTGAACTTTGCTCTGGCCTGGAAAGCGAATCCTCCCTTTAATTGAATGATGCTGATTGGCTGGCGGGATAAACACCCGACAGCCAGAGCATCTTTACCTTAGATTAAACCACTTCATTAACGTTATCCCCCTTATTCCGTCGGCTCACTACCCCGAAATAGTAATGCCCCTCACCCTAGCCCTCTCCCAAAAGGAGAGGGAACCGAACGTGCCACAATTTTATTAGGGCACTCCGCCTCTGCATCAACCCTATTGCAGCTCAATTCTTCACCTGAACACGGCAATGTACCAACTCCCTCGTCTACAAGGAGAGAGGACCGAACATGCCACAATTTTATTACGGCACTCCGCCTCTACATCAACCCTATTGCAGCTCACTTCTGCACCTGAACACGGCACCGTACCAGCTCCCTCGCCCTTTGGGAGAGGGTTGGGGTGAGGGGAAATGGGTGCCTTAACTGACACACATTAAATGTACAGGCTAACTTTTCACCAGAAAGGGCACCGAAAAACGGTAGTAATAATAAGGTTAATGTTTGCTCGAATTAATCTAGGATAATTCTGCTACCCACTTTGCATGGGTGGAGTTTTTATCCTTAATTCAGCATTAAAAAGATTAAATGCAGGATTTAAATCTAAACATTTCACATTTACTAGTTAATGATTATCTTAAGATTTATTTGGGTTAAGATTTTTCTCGCCAAGTAGGACGAGAGGCATACTCACGTTGCCTATCAACACTTGGCGTTATCCCGCTAGCAACTGGCAATACCAGAGTGAGTGGAGATGACAAAGCAAGGCAAATTTAACGGACAATAGAAATCTATAACTTAGGGAGTTTTACCATGAAAAAGATCACACTTGCTCTGGCAATCGTTTCAGCATTCGCAGTAGTGGGCACCGCTCAGGCAGCAGAAGTTACCGCACAAGCCTTGGCTACCTGGTCAGCCACTGCCAAGAAAGATACCACCAGCAAGTTGGTTGTTACGCCAATCGGCAGCCTGTCTTTCCAGTATGCTGAAGGCATCAAAGGCTTCAACAGCCAGAAAGGTCTGTTCGACGTGACTATCGAGGGCGAAGGAACCGCCACCGATTTTAAACTGACCTCCAAGCTGGTATCCAACACTCTGACTCAGCTCGACACCTCTGGTTCTACCCTGGAAGTGGGCGTTAACTATAACGGTGCTGCCGTAGAGAAAACCGCTCAAACCCCTATGATCGATGTTAAAGCCGGTATTTTGGGTGGCAACCTGAGCGCACTGTCTGGCGCTTACGACAAAACTGTTCGTACCAGTGCACAAGATCAGTTCACTTTCAGCATCATCGGCGCAACGGCTGATGGCACAACTGCTGTGACTGATTTCAGCACCCTGCCTGAAGGTATCTGGAGTGGCGACGTGAGCGTAGAGTTCAACGCTACCTGGACTACCGCATAATCGTTTCCCCAGAGTAATGCGTCTTAACAGGGGGGAAACCCCCTGTTTTTGTCAGCTAAAGAGTTTGGAATACCGCTATGAATCGTTTCTATTTTTCTATTCCCCTGTTGCTTTCCCTGTGCCATAGCGCCTTGGCGCTGGATGTTGGCTCGGTCAGTTCCTTTATGCCCAGTAATAGCGCGACGCTAAGTAAAGAAATTAAAAATACGACGGATAGCGGCCGCCTGGTGAATATAAAAATAGAAAGGATTTCCGACCCGACGGAATTCGGCGTGGTGATCCCGATGGTGACGAAGGACGAAATGCTGTTGTCACCGGCCAGCCTGATGATGCCAGCCAACGCCAGGGACGTGATCCGTTTTTATTATAAGGGCCCAGAAGATAACCAAGAACGCTATTACCGGATTGTCTGGTTCGATCAGGCATTAACGGATGCGGGGCAGAATACCGCCAAACGCAATGGCGTGGCCACCACCTCGGCGCGTATTGGCACCATTTTAGTGGTTACGCCCCGGCAGGCTAATTTTAATCATCAGTTTGCCAATAACAAAGTCGTCAATACCGGCAATGCTACCTTCAAAATGGTGGCCTATGGTCCCTGCAAGAATAAGAAAGAAGGCAGCAACTGCAAGGAAAACTATTTTGTCATGCCAGGTAAAGATCGTGGCCTGTCCAAAGTGGATATCAATGATAAGAAAAGCCACGTTGCGCTTTGGTATGGAGAGCAATTTATTCAAGTCAAATAACACCGAGTTGGGCTGCTACGGGATGTTGCAGTAAAGGGATGCATAATAGTTCAAGGAGTTAGACGTGAAACTAGCACTGGATAGTGCATTACTCAAAATATCAGTAGCGGTGGGGATGAGCGTTATCCCTGCCGTGATGATCCCTGGGCAGTCGGCTCTTGCCGCCGGGCTAACCCAAATTGATGGCGTGTTGATCCCCCAGACTTTCAGCATGGCATTGCGTGAGGGGATGAGCATCCCGCTATTGCTGCATTTTGAACAAAACAGCACCCAGAAAGACGATCAACGCATTGGGCGCGCACTGCTGGTGCTTGATGATAATCATCTGAAAATTAGCGAAATTACCCTGGAAGATAACGAGGGGGGCGCACAGCTGACCGCCGCGATCGCCAAGCAGCTCAATGTGCTCAATGACGCCAACTTTGACGATAAGCAACGCATTACGCTGTCGGATGATGCCTGGCTGGCATTGGATTTCCGCCAGTTGAACTTGCAATTGGTGGTGAAGCAATCGGCCCTGGGTACGGTATTGCGTGAGCGCGCCAGCGATATTGGTGCGTCGAGTGTTGATGAGATAAGCAGCACGCTGGCCTATAACCTGGGCGTTTACGACAACCGCACCAAAGCCAGCGAAGGTTTTACCTCCAGCTATTTATCGCTGAATAACGTCACCTCTCTGCGTGAACATCATGTGGAAGTGAACGGTTCTGTCTATGGGATTGGCAGCAGCAACCAGGATTCGACGCTGTATAAGGTGATGTATGAGCGTGACTTCGCTGGCCGACGCTTTGCCGCAGGCATGCTCGACAGTTGGAACCTGCAATCGCTGGGCCCAGTGACCACCATCAATTCGAGCAAAATCTACGGCATGTCCTATGGTAGCCGGGCCAATTCGACGGTGTTTGATAATACCCAGTCGTTAACGCCGATTGTTGCCTTCTTTCCTTCGGCGGGTGAGGTTCACCTGTCGCGTGATGGCCGCCTGCTCAGCGTACAGAATTTCGCCATGGGTAACCATGAAGTGGATACCGGCACGCTGCCTTTTGGTATTTACGATGTGCAGGTTGAGGTGATCGTCAATGGTCAGGTGATCAACCGCCGTATGCAACGTGTTAACAAACTCTATAGTCCGTTGCACGCCGCGGGTGCGCCAATGTTCTGGCAGTATTGGGGCGGCATGGTGCGAATGGATGAGTGGCGTGGCGACAACGATCGCTTCGCTGAGGCTAAAGATAGCTACCTGTTGGGGGCTTCAGCCTCTGGCTACCTGTCTCGTTTTAACTGGGCGCTTTCCGGTTATTCTCTGGACAGCACCTCGGTGGCGGAAGGCCGTTTAAGCATACCGATCATCGATGCGGTGCAGGTTAGCACCCAGAGCATGGTAGCCACAGACCGATCCTGGACGCTGATCAACACCGTGAGCGCCACGCTGCCCGGCGGTTTCAGTACGCTGTGGGCCAACGAAGAAAAAACGGTGATCGGCAACAAACTGCGCCAAAACGATGCCCATAACCGGGCGATCGGCGGCTCGTTGAACCTGGGGGCGATTGTGCCTCACCTCGGCACGCTCAGCGTCAGTTATAACGACGACAAGAAAAATAGCAGCCATTACTACAACGTGGATTACTACCAGAATCTGTTCACCGGCCGTTACGGCTCGCTGGGCATACGTGCCGGGGTACAGCGATACAATAATGGTCATTCCGGCGGCAATACCGGTAAGTACATTGCGCTCGATTTCTCCTTGCCGCTGGGCAACTGGTTCAGCGCCGGGGTTTCTAACCAGAACGGCTACACCACGGCCAATATTGCGGCGCGTAAAGAGATTGCCGATGGGCCGATCCGTACCGTGGGGGCCAATATGTCGCGCGCCATCTCCGGGGACACCAACGGTGATAACAGCGTTAACGGCGGTGCCTACGCCCGTTTTGACACCAAGTATTCTACCGGCACCGTCAACGTTAGCAGCTCCGCAGACGGTTATGTGAATACCAGCCTGACCGCTAACGGTAGCGTCGGTTGGCAGGGGCGTCATATCGCGGCAAGTGGGCGTAATGAAGGTAACTCAGGGATCATTATCAATACCGGCCTGGAAAATGAAGGCATGCTGACCGCGCGCGTGGATGGCCGCGTCGTCAAGCTGACCGGAGACAAGAACTATCTGCCACTGTCCCCTTATGGTCAGTATGTGGTGGAGTTGATGAACAACAAAAACTCGGCGGAAAGTTTCGACATCGTCACCAACCGTAAGAACAGCCTGACGCTGTACCCGGGCAACGTGGCGGTCATCGAACCGCAAATCAAGCAGATGGTGACGGTATTTGGCCGCATCAAGGCCGAGGACGGTACGCTGCTGGCCAACGCCAATATCAACAACCATATCGGGCGTACCCGTACGGATGAAAAAGGGGAGTTCGTGATGGATGTGGACAAGAAATTCCCGGTAATCGATTTTACCTACCGCCAAAATCAAAGCTGTGAGGTGGCACTGGATCTGAGTAAGGCACAGGGTGCGGTCTGGGTCGGCGACGTGGTTTGCCGCGGCTTGAAGTCCTACGCCAAAGTGGGCCAATCAGGAGATATGAGCAATGAAGGCTAATAGCATACGTTTGGCGCTGTTGATCGGCGGCCTGCTGAGCATCGCCCCGGCGCAGGCGGTGAACCCGACCAATCTGGGAGATGCCGCCACGATGAAGTTTGTCTTTGTTGAGAACAATGCGGACGATAACTTCTTTGTGACCCCGGCAGGGGGGCTAGATCCGCGTATGACCGGTGCCAATAAATGGACCGGCCTGAAATATGGCGGATCCGGCACCATTTATCAACAGAGCCTGGGCTACGTTGATAATGGTTATAACTATGGGCTGACGGCGAACAACCGCTTTGATATGTGGCTGGAAAATGCGCCTATTAAAAATCCGTTCCTCGGCCTGCGTTGTATCAACTGGTATGCCGGTTGCAATATGGACACCAGCCTGATCTTGCCTGAAACCACCGATGAGAAAGGGTTTTACGGTGCTGTCGTCACCTCTGGTGGGGCAAAATGGATGCACGGCATGATGTCACCGAGTTTTTATCAGTACCTGAAACAGATGGGATCGGGCACTTCGTTCAGTATGCAGATCAACGGTTGTCAGACCAACGTTGTCTACAATGCCAGCAACGGCGAACGTTGTCAGGATCAGGCACGTGGCACCTGGTATCGACGTACCGTCACCCATGCCAAGGCGGCACACCTGCGTTTTATCAATACCAATGCGGTATCGGAAGTATTCGTCAACAGTGATGGGATACCGATCATCGGTGAAGGTAATGCGGACTGCCGCAACCAAACCGTCGGTGCCCGCAGCGGTATCATGTGCAAGATGGTCAGCTACGATCTGCAAACGGATGGCAGCGTCAGTAACACCTCGATCCATATTTTTCCGTCGATCAACCATGCCGCACTGTCATCGGCGGTTAATGCGGCCGATCTGCAATTCAGTTTGAATGGCAACAGTTGGAAAAATACCTCGGGTACCGGCAGCTACTATACGTTTAACGAGTTGAAGAGCAGCAATGCCGTTTACGTGTTTTTTGCCAGTAATTTCTTCAAACAGATGGTCAGGCTGGGGATCACCGACGGCGGTACGCACGATCTGATTAACTTCCGTTTCCAGAACACCACTTCGCCGGAATCGGGCTGGTATGAGTTCTCGACCTCTAACCAACTGATCATCAAGCCTCGTGATTTCAGTATCAGCATTATTTCCGAGGATTTCGATAACAGCCCGCACCGGGAAGGCTATGTTGGCCCCTCAGAGCCACCGTTGGAGTTTGGCTATATTGTGACCACCAGCGCCAAGACCAATGCCGATCAGGTCAGGGTGATGGCGACCGGTCCAACTCAGTCACTGGGAGGGATCAACTACTGCATTTTCTCCTCGCCAGATAATACCGCGCAGGTACCCTTCCCGGCTCAGCTCAGTATCACCACCAGCACGGGGACTGAACAGGTGTTTGATGCAGGTTGTGACAGCCAGTGGCACGATATGACCAACGCTCTGTGGAGCAGTACCCCATGGAACGATATTTCCGGTGACGTGGGGGTGATGAACAAGACCAAGGTCAAGTTCAGGATCCCGATGAACGCGCCGATCTCGCTGAAAACGGTGGAAGGTAACGCCTGGTATGGCGATGTGCATGCCGCCGGTGAAATTCACGTTGAGGCAACCTGGCGCAATATCAATTAAAGGGGGGGTAATGTGAAAACTCTGCTGCTATGGCTAATATTCCTGCCCTTTACCGCCGGGGCGATCAACGTGGGTACCATGACGTTTGCGATGGATCAGGATCAGTCCTTTGTCGCCAAGCGGGTGTTGAACAATAACGCCAGCGCCCGGTTTTATCAGGTTTCCATTCGTGCCATCGATCGGCCAGGGGAGCAAGAGGTGCGAACCCGCCCGGCAGAGGGTGAATTGCTGTTTGCCCCTAAGCAACTGACACTGCGGGCAGGGCAGGGGGAATATTACAAGTTCTATTACCATGGGCCGAAGGATAATAAAGAGCGTTATTATCGCGTCTCATTTCGCGAGGTACCGACTGACCTGCTGACGGCTGGGCAGAACAAGAAAGCCGGTGCCAACCTGGAGCCGATCGTGGTTATGGATACCATTCTGGTGGTCAGACCGCGTGTGAGCAAGTTTGACTACCAGCTTGACAAGCAGCGCGGAACGCTCAAAAACACCGGTAATACCTTTTTTAAGTTTCTGTTGAAACCTGGCTGTGATAGCACCGATGAAGAGGGGATCACCGAGTATTTACGCCCTGGGGATACGCTGTCGCATCCGGGCATCAAATTGCAGGGGCAGAAGTTTATTATTTATAACGATAAGTTTATCAACGTGGATAAAAGTTGCACTTAAATAGCTAGTTTTTATTGACCGTTCGGCAGGGAACGCAGGTTTCAGGTGGTTTCTATAAGCTAAAAAATAAAATATTTCAATGGAATAGTTGATTATGCATACCTTTTATAACGATACTTTTATTATCTTTGATCCCCATCCTTTGGTCAATATCGGTCTGCAGTCATTGATTGACCCGAAAAATAAAAAAATCAGCCGTCTAAGTAGTCTGAACGAGATTGTTTCATCACTCAACAGTAATGAACAGCAAACGGTTATTATGGAGCTCTACCATTATACCGAAGACATTTATCAGGTGGTGCGATTTGTGTTGACCGCCGGTAAGCTTTGGCCAAAGGCGTCCTTGGTGGTTTTCACCGACCTCGGCAACCCGGATATTTTATCGCTGCTTGCGGCGCAAAAACACCTCTCATTAGTAGCCAAGCGTGATAAGGTGAATTATTTGCTGGCCGCCATTTCGGCGGCCCATCCTACGGCCAGTTTTCGTAGCCCAACGATGCGGCAGCTATTGTCGCAGAGACAGCTGCCATTATCAGCGTGTGAATGGCGCATTTTGGGGTTGATGGTTTCCGGAGCTAATGCGCAACATGCCGCTCAGGTTATTGGCCGGAGCTATAAGACCGTTTGCACCCATAAGCTGAATATTATGCGCAAGCTGGGGCTGAATCCGGTTGGCTTTATGCAGCTGCTGTTAGCGTTCAGAACCCGTTACTGGGATGAAACTGCCATTTTTGGAATACATCCGGCATCACCGCACTAGGAAAGAAGGACTCCTTCTGAGTTTACGCCAGCTGCGTGAGTTCAAACAATTCCTCTGTCAGTCGGCCTGGCTAAAATTAGTCAGGTCGCCTTTGTCTGGATTTATTCTGAATCTCAGACGCTTTCTTAATGATATAGGTCACTTGTAAGCGAACCAGGTCGCTGTTTTACATTACAGTTGGTTATAAAACGTTCGATCTTGGTGTAATTAATAGCATGATAATATTATCATTTCCAGTGTTTATTTGAGAATTAACTGGCTATGTTAAAGAATTTCTCATGAAAGATCTGAAAGTAAAACATTTCAGCTGAATTTTATTGTCTTAATAAATGCTATAAATTAAGGTCCTTTTGCCTTTAAGAACGGCGTATTCATGTTTTTAATTAATTATTCTAGAAGGATCTATATAGATGAATAAAAGCAAAATTGGGCTTTTGATGCTTGGTACTCTGGCGTTCTCTGCGAATGCTTTTGCTGGTATCAGCAGCCAAGAGCAAAATATGCGTAATGAAGTCACCAAGTGCGTCAGTGATATCCAGTCATATGGCAATGATCCTCGGGATAAATCACCTCTCTGGGTTATTTACGGTACCCGCGGTGGTGCGCATAAATATTGCGGATCCGTTGCCGCTAAAACCAGAACTGCAATCACCCCAGGGTACAACCAGCAAGAGGCTTGGGAAGCCGAGTGGCAGGATCTCTTTGCAGAATATAGCGCCATTCCTAAGGCTGATGCCAACCAACCCAATACCCTGAAATTGGTTAAAAAGCTTCGTGATCTTGCCGCAGCAAACAAATTGGATGGGCGCCATGCTCAGTCCAAACTCTATGTTTATCGTGCTATGATGCGTGAGCTTGATAAATTAGATGCGATCCTGCCTTCTGTCGAAGGTAAGTAACCTGTTCTAATTAAATAATAATGTACCGGTATGTTTAATGATGACTGCCGGTGCATTTTTATACATCCCATTATTTCCATCCGCGCAATATGAATAAAAACTTATTCGTTTTCCCTATTCTATTAATGGCAGCCTGTTTTGCCAATGCAGGGGAGTATTTTTATATATCCGAAGGAGAGCGGGATATAGGTCATATTGAATTGGACGTGGCGGACGACGGTTTTCCGTGTTTTGATAGACAAAAGCTTATAGAATGGCAAATCCTCTCACCCGCAAACAGCAGTGAGGTACCAGAAACCGGCTGTATCAAAGTTAAAGATCTTTATCCATTAAATATTACCGTTACCTTAATTGATAAGGTGAATTTTCTCATTTTTACATTCTTGGAGTCGACGGAGGTTAAGGCCGATCCTCGCCTGGCTATCGAGTATAGAGATGAAGGCATTCCAGCCATTTTGATAAACTATGATATTAACTATAAGAAATATCAGGGCGAGCGTTATGTCAGGAGGAAAAGAAAAGATAACGTGGTGGTGGAGTTAGAGTCAGGCATCAACTATCAACACTGGCGGTTAAGATCACGGCAGTTTCATGATAATGAAGGTATGCCACAGCAACGGATAAAATTTTCCGATCTCTACGCTGAAAGAGACATCTCCGTGATAAATTCTCGCCTGCATTTTGGTGAGGGTTACAATAATACTTTCTATCTGGATCCCTTTCCTTATCGCGGGATAAAATTGTCCTCGGACGATAATATGTTTCCTTCGACACAGGGGCCGGTGTTGCCTTGGGTATACGGTGTGGCCACCAGTGATGCTGAAGTTGAGATCCGGCAGAACGGCAAACCGGTTTGTCGAACGATGGTTCAATCCGGGGACTTCGTGCTGAGAAATATCAAACTGTTTGACAAGTCGGGTTCTATTACCATGACGGTGAGAGAAAGCGACGGGAGTATCATTTATTATGACGTACCCTGGAGTCGACTTGACAATATCCTGGATAAGAATAGGTGGAAATATGATATCTCATTCGGAAAGTTTATGAGTAGTGAGAGAATGGAGGAGTCTAATCCCAATTTTTTTCAGGGTGGCGCTGGGTATGGACTCACTGCACAAAGCTCTTTATTTGGTGGCACGTTGATAGCGCAAAATTACTATAGCCACTCACTGGGTATTGGTCAGCGACTCAATCAATTCGGTGATGTTACCTTTAATCACCAGTACAGCAGTATAACATCGGCAGAGAAGGGAAAGGTAACCGGTGAGAAGTTGCGTTTACACTATGTGGCTAATTTCAACAAGGCGAATGCCAGCATCAGGTTAAATGGCGAGTATTATCTACAACCTCATTATAATGATTTCAATAATTACTCCTATAATGCTAAAACAGATTACTATTGCTGTGATTACTATAAAAAGGAATATGGTTTTGATTTTTCGCTAAGTGCATTGATCGGCACCTCACAGAGCTTATCGTTAAGTATTAACCAGGAAAAATACAAAGAAGATCAAGGCAAGCGGACGTTCTACTCACTGAAGTTTATGCAAAACACCGTCAACTTATCCTATGATCTTGACCTGACATACTATCAATATCCTACGCAAAAAAATGAAATGCTCTTTGGTATTACCTTCAGGGTACCCTTAAAGAGCATGGGGATTGATAACACCAGCCTGAATCTGGGATACAGCTATAACCCCTACGATCACTATCAAACGGAACTTGGCGTCAGCGGTAGACATTTAAATAACAACCTTAACTACCGGGTGACTAGCCGCAGGGGAAAAAAGAGCAAGGCAAATTATCAGGCGAATGCCAATTACCGCTATGCTGCGGGGGAATCGGCTATCAGATACCAGTCTGGAACAAACTATGCGCTCTACTCGGCGAACAGCTCAGGTTCGTTGGTTGCCCATCAGGCGGGGATCACCTTAGGGCCAACGTTAGGTGACACTAACGCACTGGTATATAGCAAAAAGTATCCCAATGCGACGATCCCTGAGCAGGTTGATGTGGTTACCGACAGCCGTGGTTATGCCATTATCCCCAATCTCATTCCCTATCAGGTCAACGTGGTCAATGACGAGATAGGCCAAGAGCGAGAGTTTGGTGAGCCAGCCAATGAAGTCGTTAAAGTGCCGACATTAGGGGCCTTATCCTATTATGAGTTGCTCAATTAAATCGCTGTGCCGAAGAGGGCAACAGGTGGCAATCATACAGGGCGCTGATACGCCCTAAGCCCTTCCATGGGGACTGGCTGTCGGTACTTTAGTCATAGTACCGACACGGAGAAACGAAAGCAGGCTCCAGCATGCTGCTGATCCACCAGCATAATGTCACTGTCGTGTAACTGCAGAATGCGTTTGACAATCATCAGCCCCAAACCTCCCGCATGGCGGCGGGCATGGTTGAGAATTGACGGGCGGATAAACAAATCAGGCCGCAGCTCCAAGGGAATGCCAGGCCCGCTGTCATTGACCTGAACCATCACCTTATTACCCTGTGGCCACAGGCGCACTTCGATCTCTCCACCGCTTGGCGTATGGCGGATCGCGTTATCCAGCAGGTTGGTCAGCACCCGTTCCATCATGCTCAAGTCGGCAAACACCTGGGGGATGCCCGGCTGAATATCGGCAAGCAGGCGCTGCTGGCGAGCCTCGGCGGCCAATTCGAACTTCTGGAATACGTCCTGCACCAATTCACTGAGGGAGAACGGTTCTTTCTGAGGTTTCACTACGCCGTACTCAAGCCTGGCCAGCTCAAATAGCTCTTGCGCCAGCCGCCCGACTTTGCGGCTCTGCGCCAGGGCGATCTCCAGGTAGCGTTGACGATCGGTGGGTGTCAGGCTGGCTGATTTCACCGACAGCGTTTCCAGATAACCATGCAGAGAGGTTAGTGGAGTACGCAGATCGTGAGAGATATTGGCGATAAACTCGCGCCGTTGCTGGTCCTGTTGTGACAGGGTTTGCCACTGTTCAGTAATGCGCTGTGCCATACGGCGGAATGCCTGCTGTAACTGGCTGACCTCATCACGGCGGTGGCTCTCTGCAGGGGTATTGGCATAGGCTTGCAGTGCTGCGATGCCATCGCTATCCAGCGCATTAACCTGCTGAGTCAGGCGGCGGATCGGCCGTGTCACCCAGTGGAAAGCAATGCCACCGGCCAGCAGCCCGAACAGCGCCACCAGCCCCATCGACCACAGCGCGGTATAAATGGCAGAGTTGATCTGGGCGCTATTGGCCAGCGCATCATAATCCTCCCCCAGCAGCACTACGTAGAGATAGCCTTCAATCTCACCATTTACCCGCAGCGGCGCGGCGCTGAAGACTTTTTGATTATTGAGATTACGCGGGTCGTCACCATAGAGGGGCATTTCGGCCCCGTTCAACAATGTCTGTATCGGCAACAGGTCGACCTTTTGGCGTTTCATGTGCCCGGCAGGTGCCGCATTGCCAACGATATTGCCTTGTTTATCCAGCAGATAAACCTCAACGCTCGGATTAACCGCCATCAGTTGATCGAACAGGGTATGCACCGACCGATCGTTCCAGCCCTGCGAACTCAACAGTGGGTTGCTGGTGGCGATATGCTGCGCCAGATTGGTGGAAAGCCGTTGGATCACCGCCTGGCTATATTGCGTGCTGCTGCGCACCTGTAACCAACCGGAAATCGAACAACAGATCAGCAGCAGCAGGGCGAAAACCAGAGTCAGGCGTTGTGTCAGCGTGAGATTTTTCATCATTTACCCTTGCGGCGAAGCCGCGAATTTATAGCCCATGCCCCACACGGTGAGAATGTGCTCGGGTTCTGCCGGGTTGCGCTCAATCTTGATCCGTAGCCGGTTAATGTGGGTATTCACCGTGTGTTCATACCCTTCGTGTTGATAGCCCCAGACCTGATTGAGCAGGCTGAGGCGGGAAAATACTTTGCCAGGGTGGCGGGCGAAAAAATACAGCAGGTCGAACTCGCGCGGTGTCAGTTCCACCGTTTGCTGGTTTAGAAAAACCTCGCGAGCGATGGGATCTATCACCAGCCCGTTCATGCTTAACGTTCCTGCCTCCATCCGGAGGTTACGGGTCATCGCCTCTTGGCGGCGAAACAGGGCTTTGACGCGGGCGACCAGCTCCAGCATGGAAAAGGGTTTAGCCAAATAGTCGTCAGCCCCCAGCTCCAACCCGAGTACCCGGTGGACTTCACTAGAGCGGGCGCTGGTGATAATGATTGGCGTATAGCGCGTCATATTGCGGGCGCGACGGCAGATTTCCAGGCCATCGATGCCCGGCAGCATCAGATCGAGGATCAGCGCGTCCCAACCTCCTTGTTCCAGCATTGCCATGCCCAGATTGCCATCGGCCGCGTGGCTGATGTCATAGCCCTCATCGCGCAGATGCAGTTGCAACAGTTCGGCGATATGGCCGTCGTCTTCGACGATCAAAATTCGTTTTGCCTTTTCCATTTTCTCTACCGCAGTTAACTGGTCTACCTGAAGTCTACACAACCCCCACCCTGGAAGTGATCACATTTTATTTAACTTTGCGTGAGGTCTTGGGGAACAAATCCGTTGAATACTGCTGACATCGAACCGAGACGGGGCAGGAGAGAAGCGATGATCACGGCGAAACAGACCCTTATCCACCCGCTGTGGCTAAGGCTGACACACTGGCTGAACGCACTTGCCATGTTGATTATGGTCACCAGCGGTTGGCGCATTTATAACGCTTCCCCGTTGTTTAACTTTAGCTTTATCAATGAGCTGACGTTAGGCGGTTGGCTGGGGGGCGCGCTGCAATGGCATTTTGCCGGTATGTGGCTGTTTGGCATCAACGGCCTGTGCTATCTGCTGATCAACCTGTTCAGCGGCCGCTTTAAACGCCAATTCTGGCCGCTCAGCCCCAGGAAGTTTGTGGCCGATCTATGGGCCGCACTGCGAGGCAAGTTGTCACACGCCGATCCGCGCCACTACAACATGGTACAGCGTGTGGCCTATCTGGTGGCCATCGCAGTCAGCGTCCTGATGGTGCTTTCTGGGCTGGTGTTGTGGAAATCGGTGCAGTTTCCTCTGCTTCGCACCTTGCTTGGAGGTTACGACGCGGCTCGCTATGTTCACTTTTTTGCCATGACGACGCTGGTTGGTTTCGTGGTGATCCATCTGGTAATGGTGGCCCTGGTGCCACGTACGCTGCTGGCCATGTTACGTGGGCGCTAAGGAGACACAGATGAAAATGGAAAAACCCCCTCTCAGCCTGAGCGAAGGCCAGGATATCGTTAAAGAGGCACAGCGCCTGCTAGCGCGCCAGTTGGCATCGTCGTCGCGCCGCCGTTTTCTGCGCAATGGCTTGACCCTGGGGGGCGTGGCGATGCTGACTGGCTGCGATCTCAGCGATAACACTCAGGTAGATCAGGCCTTGAGCCGCATCTCACGCTTTAACGATCGGGTTCAGGGCTGGCTGTTCAATGCCAATCATCTGGCACCAGAGTATGCCGAATCGATGATCACTCGCCCATTCCCGTTCAATGCTTTCTATAGCGAGGATCAGGCGCCGGATATCAATGGTGATGACTATCGGCTGGAAGTGGCGGGGTTGGTGCTGCACAAGCAGCCCTGGACGTTGGCACAACTGCATCAGATGACGCAAATCAGCCAGATCACAAGGCACATCTGTGTGGAAGGCTGGAGCGCCATCGGCAAATGGGGTGGGGTGCCGTTTGCCACCTTCCTGAAGGCGATTGGTGCGGATCTGAACGCCCGCTATATCGGTTTTAAATGTGCTGATGACTATTACACCAGCATCGATATGGCCACGGCGTTGCATCCGCAAACGCTGATGGCGCTGACCTACGACGGGCAGATTTTACCGCGTAAATACGGCTATCCGATGAAATTGCGGATGCCCACCAAGCTGGGTTACAAGAATCCCAAACATATTCAAGTGATCGAAGTCACCAACCACTTTCCCGGCGGTTACTGGGAAGACCAAGGCTACAACTGGTTTGGCGGTAGTTGATTGCCGCCGGTGCAGTTTCATGGCACGACGCGTGCCGATTAACCAAGAAAAGGAAATACCATGAAAAAGTTATTTGCCATGATGATGTGTAGCGCGCTGATGCTGGGTATCACCGGAGCCAATGCGGCCGATAGCATGGGCAAGGACGCGATGAAAAAGGACGGTATGAGCCAGATGTCCCACGACGGGATGGCAAAACAGGGAATGAAAAAAGAGTGCATGGATAAAGATTGCATGAAGAAGGACTCTATGGCCAAAGACGGCATGAAGAAGGATCACATGGCCAAAGACAGCATGAAGAAAGACTCTATGGCTAAAGATGGCATGAAGAAAGACGCAATGAGTCAGTAAAGGCATAATCCCTCCGGCGGCTTTTGCTGCCGGTTATCACCAAGCTAGTGAGAGGATTTTATGATGAAAACTGTAATTTTGGCTTTGGTGCTGGCTGCAGCCAGCAGCGGTGTCATGGCGGCCATGCCGGTAACAAGCAGTGCTGCACAAGGGCTGCAAAAAATCGGAGAGGTTTCCAGCCAGACGACAACGTTGAGCAGCTTTGAACAGGCGATCGCCGCCGATGCGCAACGGCAGGGGGCAAGTGCTTATCGCATTACTTCGGTTACCGTTAATAACCACGTTTACGGCACCGCGGATTTGTATAAATAATCGGGAGAGGGCATGGTGGTATATCGACGAGGGGCGACGTTCAATCGATGAACTCGCCCCTTTACTATACTCGCCTGAGTCAGCCGTTGGTGACGAAAATAGTGCTCATATTTCGCAGACGCAATTTCTTCAATGCACTGTATTTCTGTGAAAAAATAGTTTTCGGATGGGTGCCTCGCTTGGCTGCAATGTTCAGCAGACTATCGCCGCGCAACAGGTTGAAGATCACATCGCTTTCTGCCGGGCTGAGCTCGCGGGTTTTCTGCACCTTCAATTGCCCCGACTCTTCGCTCGCCAGCAGGTTTTCCACTTTTTCCTCTAGTAAATAAAGCGGCATGCGAGCCGATACCAGTTCTACAGAGATCCCCAGGATCGCCAACAGCTTGGCCACCCGCTCATCATCATAAAACACCAGAATACGCGTTGAGCTCATGTGTTGCTGATGCACAGACACCAGGCTTTCGATCACGTTGACGCTTTGCTCCAGATTTTGCGAGGTGAAAATCAACGCAATATCATGCTTGATAATTTTCTCCGCCTTTGCGCCACCGTGCATAAAGTCCGAAAACAGCTTGATATCGTACTTGCCATAATGCTTTTTCAACAGCATTGAAAGCCCGACATAGCTGTACTTACACTCACTAATCACCAGGACATTGTTTTTAGACATATTGGGGATACCCATAATGAGTTAAAAGTATTCAGCAGCAAGCAGCTGATTTAAATCTTTGATGCTGGATTCCTGCCACAGCTTCCCCTGCAGTGCATAGTAGGGCATTTCGTCCAGCCATTTTTTTTGTTCGCGCGTTTCAACCCCTTCGATAATCACCCGGTAATGATTCAGGTGAAAAAAACGCAACAAGGCACGCATCAACCCATCGCCACCGGGCTTTTTCATAAAGTCCCACAGCAGCTGTCGATCGAGTTTAACGAAGCGGAAACGGCTGTTATACAAGGCGGAAAACCCGGCATAGCCAGAACCAAAATCATCGAGCCAAAATGAATAATTATTCAGAGAGGGGTCGTTATGGACGCGATTTTTTACCAGCCTGCTGGCGTTTTCGTTGATTTCGAAATGCAGGCAATTCATCGCGCGGATTTTATCGGCCAACGCACCGTTCGCCAGCTCCTGCAGCGAATGGTCGTCGACATTGATGGTGGCAATGATCTGGTGTTGTTGAAACCAGTCACGGTATTTTTCTATCAATTCAATTTGTTGATGCAGGATCTCGACGCGGGTTTCGCGATCGGCCTGTTGGAAGAATTGTTCCGGAGAGAAATGCGCAAATTTGCTATCGAAAGAGAAGCGCGATAAACATTCAACGGCCAGCAGTTGCCCAGATTTGGCGAACATGGGCTGGAAAACATAATTAATTCCGTTATTTTTACCGTTAAAAACGCTGCGCATTCCTCAATCCTTTGATTGAAATTTATCTGTATGATTTTAAACAATAAACTAAGAAATAAATGACTGTTTATTGGTAATAATCTTATTAAAGAAAGAATCATCTTACCTGGTGGTAAATTCCTCTAAAAGATTGAAATTTCAGAGGGAACACGGTTGCGCTCAAGATGGCTAAAAGCGCAATAACAGAGTTATATTCTGGTTTTTCGGCGTTTTATCGAATTTTTTGACCGCTAACCTTGACGAATTAAGATTATTACGAACTGGGTAAATCGTCAACATCGATCGATAGGTATTTGTTGATAGTTTTTTCCTATCATGAGAGGCAATATGAATGTTTTAAACGATTTATCAATGAGAATGTTCTTGGACTATATTTCGCCGGGCAATGGATTCATCGGGCTTCATTCCTGACAGGGAGTAGCATCGTTGAATGTACTTAACGGATGTATTAATTCACCGAGAGTCGAAAATATGAAAATCTCTAAGCTGTCTGCTGTATTAGCACTGACTGTATGCGCCACCGCCATTCCTTCTCTTTCAGCACAGGCTGCCGATGGTACTATTACTTTCAACGGTAAAGTGACCGACCAGACCTGTACTATCAGCACCCCGGGTGGTAAAGATTTTACCGTTACCCTGCCAACCGTATCTTCTTCTACCCTGAATGCGGTTAGCGCTACTGCGGGTCGTACTCCATTCGCAATTAACCTGACCAAATGCTCTAAAGGCCAGGTAGCAACCTATTTCGAACCAGGTTCAACCGTTGATTTCAAAACGGGTCGTTTGAATAACCAAACCAAAACCAATGCTGCGACCAACGTGCAAATCCAGCTGCTGGGTAGCAACAACCAGTTCCTGCCAATTCTGGCTGCCACCAACAACGGTGCACAGACTAACTCCCAGTGGGTTACCGTGGCCAATGAAGGTGATTCAGCTGACCTGAACTACTACGCTGAATATTTCGCAACCGCAGCGGCGGGTGCTGGTGATGTGACCTCTAACGTACAATACACCATCATCTACCAATAAATTATTACCCGTTCCTTTTCTAGTTAAATGTTGCTTCCTCCCTGTGACCTTTCGGGGCGAATAGTTTCGCCCTGATAGCTTCTAATTGCAGGGAGTGAAAATCATCGGGTATCTATTCTGGCGGGTGGAAACTTTTCCCCCGCTGTATTTCTATAGTAGTGATATTAAAATGAAAACATCGATTAAGAAATACAGCGTATTGCTGATGGCCGTGCTTTTCAGCAGCAGCGCTTTTGCCAGCGTTATTGTGAACGGTACACGCGTTATTTATCCGGCCAAACAGCGGGAAGTGACCGTCCAATTATCCAATAATGGGACCGCCCCGGCGCTGATCCAGGCCTGGATCGATGAGGGCAACGCGGAAACGACGCCAGAAAACAGCAAAGCTCCCTTTATTATTTCGCCTCCTATCAGCCGCATTGAGCCAAACGGTGGCCAGGCGCTGCGCGTTTCGCTGACGACTTCGGCGTTGACGCAGGACAAAGAATCTCTGTTCTGGTTGAACGTGCTGGAAATTCCCCCGGCACCGACCGGAACGGCCGCCGACACTACGCCAGAAAACTTCCTGCAGGTGGCCTTCAGAACCCGTGTGAAGTTGTTCTATCGCCCGGAAGGCCTGAGCGGCGTAGCCAATGACGCGCCAGAAAAACTGCAGTGGAACTTCGTGGCTGGCGGTGTGAAAGTGAAAAATCCCACGCCGTTTTATGTCTCCTTCACCGAAATCAATGCCGTTGTCAACCGTAAGAAAGTCACGTTGGCACCGCATGGCGACATGCTGGCGCCTGGCCAGGAAAAAACGCTGGCCTTTTCCGGTGATAGTTCACGGATCGCTGATATTGAGTACACCACCATCAATGACTTTGGTGGCCGGGTTCAACGCAGTAAAAATCAGCAAAAGTAACTCCTGGAAAGCCCCATGCCGCGATGTGAAGTCAGCCGACGGGGACGCTTAATTTGGTAAAGGAATGCATGGATATGAACGAGTTACCTATCTCTGCCGCCGTCAAGTCGGCACTTTTCAATTACAGATCCATCCTGCTGTTGACCGGAAGTGCCCTTTGCCTGACCACCCCGGCATTTTCGCTGGCAGCGGTTCAAAGCGATGTCAACCAGGCCGCTGCACCGGTCGAAGCCACTTTCAACAGCAATTTCCTGGTTGGCCAGGCACAAGGCGTGGATCTTTCGCGCTTTCGTGATGGTAACCCGGTATTGGCGGGGAAATATTCTCTGGATGTCTACGTCAATGGGGAATGGAAGGGTAAAAAGAACATTGAATTCAAGAGCGTGCCGGGTAAAGACAGTGCCGATACCTGCTTTAGCCTGCTGTCTCTGGAAGAGTTTGGCGTCGATACTGCGGCAATGGGCAGCGATCCGGCGGTGACGACCAGCAGCTGTAAGCCGCTGGGGGAATGGGTGCCGGAAGCGTCTTACCGCCTCAATACCAGCACTTTGCGTATGGATGTCAGCGTTCCTCAGGTCGCGCTGCGACGTACCGCACGCGGTTATGTCGATCCGAAATTCTGGGATCGCGGCATCACCGCAGGCTTTCTGTCCTATAACTTCAACGCTTTTAATTCGCACAGCTCAAATAGCGGCGGGAATTCGGACTCGACCAACGCTTATCTGACGATGAACGCCGGGGTGAATATTGCCGGTTGGCAGTTGCGCCATGACTCGAATGTGAACTGGCGTAGTCAGGACAGCACCCATTGGCAGAATACGGCCACCTATGCGCAGCGGGCCATTCCGGGTGTGCGCGGCATGCTGACTTTGGGGGATGCGTTTACCAGCGGGGACTTCTTTGATTCGATCGGTTTTCGCGGGGCGCAACTGAGTACCGACGATCGCATGCTGCCGGATTCCCTTAACGGCTATGCACCCGTAGTGCGCGGTGTGGCACAAAGCAACGCCTTGGTGGAAGTTCGCCAGAACAACCAGTTGATCTATCAAACCACGGTAGCGCCGGGCGAGTTCGTGATTAACGATCTGTTCCCGACCGGCTACGGCGGCGATCTGGACGTCACGGTCAATGAGGCCGATGGTTCCGTGCGCCAGTTCAGCGTTCCCTATGCTTCGGTGGCACAGATGTTGCGCCCGGGGATCCAGCGCTATGCGTTAACCGCTGGCCAAGTTCGCGATGATAATTTACATACCTTGCCCGAGATGTTCCAGGCGACTTATCAGCGCGGGTTTACCAATATTCTGACTGGTTACACCGGGGCGACCGTGAGTGACGGTTACAGCGCGGTGCTGCTGGGGAGTGCGGTGGCAACACCGTTGGGGGCTTTTGCCGTCGACGTGACTCAGGCTAACACCCGCCTGAAACAGGGTGATCTGTCCGGCCAGAGCTACAAGATCAGCTACAGCAAGCTGATGTCGGAAACCAACACCAACTTCACCATTGCGGCTTACCGCTACTCGACTTCCGGCTATTTGTCACTGCGTGATGCGGTGTATGCCCGTGATAACGAGAGCCGGGGTTTAAGTGCCGATGCGGTTAACCGCCAGCGCAGTGAATATCAGCTTACGCTGAATCAGGGCCTGGGTGCCAATCTGGGATCGCTGTATATCACCGGTTCGGTGCGCGATTACTGGAACCGTGGCGGTACCTCCAAACAGTATCAGGTGGGTTACAACAACTTCATCGGCCGAGTTACCTACGGTTTGTCCGCCATGCGTACCACCGATACTTATAACCACGATGAAACCCGTTACTTCCTGAACTTCTCGATCCCGTTCAACATTGGCTCGCAAAACATCAGCCTGAACAGCGCATTGGCCTACAACGACCAAGGCTACGACAGCAGCCGCATCGGGATTAACGGCTCCACCGGGGAAGATAACAACATCAGCTACAGCGCCACTTTGGCTAACGACCAGAGCGGCGGGACCAATACCAGCGTGAGTGGGGAATACCGCAGTCGTTTCGCCACCATGAACGGTTCTTACAGCTATGGCCGTGATTTCCGTCAGTCGTCCATCGGGGCTTCCGGCAGCGTGGTGGCACATGGCGGTGGCGTGACCATGACGCCTCAGCGTGGCCAAACCATGGTGCTGGTTGAAGCGCCGGATGCCGCAGGGGCGATCGTCACCAATTCTCCTGGGGTGCGAATCGATGACAACGGCTATGCGGTGGTGCCTTATGTTGCCCCATACCGCATGACCAACGTTACGCTGGATCCTAACGGCATGTCACGCGATGTCGAGCTGGAAAGCAGCAGTCAGCAGGTAGCACCTTATGCCGGTGCGATTGCCAAGCTGGAGTTCAAGACCATCAAAGGTCAGGCGCTGATTATCCATGCGCTGGGCCCGAACAACACGGCATTACCTTTTGGTGCCGAAGTATTGGATACCCGTAACCAGGTGATCGGTATCGTCGGCCAGGGCAGCCGCATCTATCTGCGTACCGAAGCGTTACAGGGACTGCTGTTGGTGAAATGGGGTACTCAGCCGACACAACAGTGTGCCGTGAACTACCAGGCCAAAACACAAAACAGCACTGATTACGAAATTATCGAGGCGAGCTGCAAATGATCAACGTTATCCATAAATTCACCGCCATGCGCCAGCGCCCTAAATCAGCCATGCTGTTTTTGTTACTGATGTTGGCCGGGCAACAGGCATATGCTCAATGTCGAGTTAATACGACCAGGCCGCAGGACATCATTATGAACGTCGGCAGGGTATTGATTACGCCGGATACCAAGGTGGGCGATATCCTGGCCACCGGCAAGTTCGATATCAGCCGGGATAACAATATTTCTTGCAGCGGTAATAGCACGTTGTACGGTCGCATTTTACAAGGCGGCCCGAGCTCCATCAGCGACAAAATCTGGACCACCAACGTGCCGGGGGTGGGGTTGCGGCTTTATCGCCAGATCGGCACACAGGAAGGAGCCTATTACCCGCATGAGATCTACCGTAACGGCGCGGTGTATCTGGCTGAGGGGTATTTTGTGGTTGAGGTGATCAAGATTGCCCAGAATACCGGTACCGGCTCGTTAGCCCCCGGGCAGTATTCATCTTACTATGCGGATGGGACGGGCCCTTCAAGACCGATCCTGATCTCCCACGTATTGGCGAACAGTATCACCATTGTCACCTCGTCCTGTTCGGTGGACGCCGGTTCGAAAAACAAGGTGATCAACCTGAGTACGGTGGCGACTGCGGCGTTTAAAGGCGTGGGCAGTACCGCCGCAGAGCAGGACTTTTCGATTAATATCAACTGCGTCGGTGGTTCGGGGACGGAGCTGTTGCCTGGTGGTACAGGGGAGGGGCTGGTGAACGTACGTTTTGACTATACCCGCGATACCTCGAATGCACCGGGCGTACTCCAGCCTGTACAGGATAGCAATGCCGCCAGCGGCGTTGGAGTCCAACTGCTGACCGGCAATAACTCAACGCCAATCACTAGCGGCACGGCGGTGTATGCCGGGCATACTATTGCCAACCAGACCAATACCATCACTTTGCCGCTCAAAGCGCGTTACTACCAGACTGCAGCGAAAATGAAGGGCGGTACCATCAAATCGATTGCCACCTTTACCCTCGAATATAACTGATAAGACATCACTCAGTTCAATAGGGTGAGGTGCTGCTGCGCCCGTTTAGCGGGAGCTGAAAAGGCCAATGGGTTTATACACCCGTTGGCCTTTTTGCTTTTAACGCTGGCCGACCCAGTTGGTGCAGCCTTCGTCTACGCATTGGCGCTTGTACAGTGAATGCAGGCTCGGTGTGCTGTGCCGATAGCTGTGCTCTGAGGAGAGGGCCACTTCATCTTGCTGCGGCGTGCGGCGATAGACCGCTGGCGTTTCACCGAACTGCTTTTTAAAGGCCCGGGAAAATGAAGGCTGGGAATCAAAATGGAACTGCAGGGCGATATCCAGTATTGGGCGAGGGGTAGCGCGTAGTGCCTGTGCGGCCTTGGACAAACGGCGCTCGCGGATATAGCTGCCGAGCGCATGACCAGTGGTACTGCGGAACATACGTTGTAGATGCCATTTGGAGTAGCCAGATTTTGCCGCCACGTTATCCAACAGCAGCGGTTGATCCAGGTGGTTTTCGATCCAGTTCAGCAAGTCATGAATGATATTGGCGCGATCCATTGGTTTAATTCTCCTGCAGCGACGACATTCGGGTCACAGTCAAATGGGACTTAATAATCCAAGTTTATTCTTTGATAATAGGCGCGCATGGGCGGTTACGCAAGGGTAAACTTGGATAATTGACGTGGCGAAAAATGCTCCGCCAGGGGTAGGGGTTTAGCTGCTCCTCAACCCATAGGGTGAGAGAGCCCCCCTGCGTCTCTGATGAGGCTGCGCTGCTCGAGAACGTGATGAGAAAGATAGATGGGTGATGTATTACGTAGAAAAATCAGCGAACTCGATCGGTCCTCCCTACTTTTTGGGAGAGAGAGTTGCTCTGCGTCTCTGATGAGGCCGTGCTGTTCCGGAACGTGATGAGAAAGAAGATGGATGAAGTATTACGCAGAAAAATCAGCGAACTCGATCAGTCCCCTCTCCTTTTGGGAGAGGGAGTTGCCCTGCGTCTCTGATGAGGCCGTGCTGTTCCGGAACGTGATGAGAAAGATAGATGGTTGATATATTACGCAGAAAAATCAGCGAACTCGATCGGTCCCCTCTCCTTTTGGGAGAGGGTTAGGGTGAGGGGAACACGCCCCCTCTGGATCACTTGATGTTCATGGCGTCGCGCATGGTGAAGAACAGGTCGGTCTGATCGGTCAGCCCCACAATATTGGCGGCATGCGGGCCATAAGCGGCAACGCGCAACTGAGTACCGGTATGGCCCTGAGAGCCTTCTTCCGAGTTGCCATAGCTGATGGTCATCACCGCGCCGTCTTTGGTGGTTAATGAT
Source organism: Serratia sp. J2 (assembly GCF_046269175.1). Classification (NCBI taxonomy): domain Bacteria; kingdom Pseudomonadati; phylum Pseudomonadota; class Gammaproteobacteria; order Enterobacterales; family Yersiniaceae; genus Serratia; species Serratia sp. J2. Next base: position 192,895 of record NZ_JBKABN010000006.1, on the reverse strand, counting down.
TGGGTCAGCCCCGGTGCCTTGGCCTTGGCGGCAATAATCTGGCTGGAATGAGCGTGGTCGGCGGTGACGATCACCAGGGTATTACCATCGGCGCGGGCGAACTCCAACGCTTTTTGTACTGCCTCATCCAGATCGACCGTTTCGCCAAACTGGCCGCATGGGTTGGCATCATGATCCTGTTTGTCGATGGATGCCCCTTCCACCTGCAGGAAGAAACCGTTCGGATTGTTCTTCAGCAGCTCGATGGCTTTCTCGGTCATCGCCGCCAGCGTTGGCACATTGGTGCCGCGCTCTGGGTTATTCTCACAGGTCACCGCAGGCTGATCGAGATTACCGTGGTAGGACGCTTTTGGCCCCTTCCAACGTACTGGCATATTGCCTGGTGCAAACAGGCCTAACAGCGGCTTTTGCTGATTGGCGAGGTTAATCGCGTTCAGACCTTCGGCATCCTCCACCCATTGGTAGCCTAACGCGGTGGCCTGGGCTTTCAGCGTTTTCCCCTGCCATTCACCGCTTTTCGCCAACTGAGCGAAGGATTTTGCCCCACCGCCTAGCGTGACGTCGGCACGGGTTTTAATCAACTGCTCGGTGATTGATCCGTGCCCGCCGTTTTCCAGCGCGTTGCTGGCACATTGCTCACTGGTCTCCTCTGGGCCGTAGCACTTGCGCGAGGTTACGTGCGAAACCAGTGCCGCCGGTGTGGCATCTTGCAGTTCCGCCGTGGAGACGTTGCCGGTGGCTTTACCTGCGGCCTTGGCCAGTTCCAAAATCGTCGGTTGATCTTTGCCATTCACATCCACGCCTAACGCGCCGTTGTAGGCTTTGACGCCGGTAGCCCAGGCGGTGGCCGAGGCGGCAGAGTCGGTGACATAGTCCGGTTTATGGCTTTTCTTATCCAGTGAGTAGTGGGTGTATTGGCCGGTCAGCGGCAGGGCATCGATCCCCTTGAAATAACCGCCTGCGCCTTCGGCATAGTTGCGTGCACCGGTGATTTCCGAATCGCCCATGCCGTCGCCGATTAGCAGGATCACGTTTTTGGCGGTTTTATTCGACAGCGAAGCTTGCAGGGCGGCGGTTTGATCGCTTGCCAATCGGCGTGCACCGCCGGGCTCGGTAATATCGCCACGAGCCGCGCGGTTGTTGAGCTGATTGTTGTCAGCCAGGGCGGTGGAGCATAACAGAGCGGATAATACGGCGCTGGCGATCAGGGAAACGGACTGCTGCATGGGTAGGGCTCCTTGTCGTAATACAAAAATACGGTTGGCATTATTTTGTTACACGGGAGAGTAGAGCAGGAAAGTGACATTTTTATGACGAAAGACGAGTGAGAAGGGATAGCCTTTCCTGGCTATCCCAATGGGTTATCAGGCTTGGCGGGCAGGAATATTGATGCCGCGCTGTACGGCTGGCCTTGCCAATCCGCGTTCCAGCCATTGGCCAACAAGGGGGAAGTTGTCGAACTCCACCACGTCGCGCGCTTCATAAAAACCGATCAGGTTGCGTACCCAGCCGAGCAGGGAGATATCGGCAATGGTGTATTCCGAACCCATGATCCAATCGCGCCCTTGCAGCCGTTCTTCCAGCACACCCAACAGCCGTTTGGACTCCTTCTGGTAGCGTTCAAATGGCCGTTTGTCTTCATATTCACGCCCGGCGAATTTGTGGAAGAAGCCTAGCTGACCGAACATTGGCCCAACGGACGCCATCTGGAAAAACACCCACTGGATGGTTTCATAACGCTGGGCGGGATCCTTGGGTAACAACTGACCGCATTTCTCTGCCAGATACAGCAGGATAGCCCCGGACTCGAACAACGCTAACGGTTTGCCGTCTGGGCCGGCAGGATCGAGGATCGCCGGGATTTTACCGTTAGGGTTGAGCGACAGGAACTCCGGCGTCCAGGTTTCATTTTTGCCGATATCGATCAGGTGTGCCTCATAAGGTAGGCCGATCTCTTCGAGCATGATGGAGACTTTCACTCCATTAGGGGTCGGCAGCGAGTAGAGTTGTAACCGTTCTGGATGCTTGGCTGGCCAACGTTTGGCGATCGGGAATTGGTTAATATCGGACATGATAACTCCTCGGATATGACGGGATCGTCAACAGGTAAACCCATTGAGTATGGCAGCTAAGCTAGCGCGTCAGGCATTTAAAGCGCCAGGCCAAAATGTGCGCTCAGCGCTTTTCTACCGGCGGCGGTCAGTTGCAGCTCACGGCTGTCTAGCTGGCGCTGAACCCATCCGCGCTTTTCAAATGCGGCCAATATGGCAGCGCCCAGTGCGCCACCGAGGTGAGCCTTACGTTCGCTCCAGTCCAGACAATCGCAGGCAAAGCGCCGCCGGGTCGGGGCTGGGGAGCAATCGATACCCAACTGTGTCAAGGCAGCCTGCCCAGCCTCACTGAGCTGATAGTCGTTATCCCCGATTAGCCAGGCCCGTGCCAGCAACTGATGATGTAATTGGACCGCGATCTCACCCGCCATGTGGTCATAGCAGGTTCGTGCATAACGTAATGAGGCCGGAGTGCTACTTTTGACCGTCGGGCGTTCTACACCGGCCAACGCCATCAGGCTTTCCAGCATGTCGGCCACCGGTTTGCCCGCCAGACGGTAAAAGCGATTGCGGCCCTGTTTGACACAGCCGATCAGATTCTGTTCCTGCAAACGTGCCAGATGACTGCTGGCGGTGGAGGCCGCGACGTCCACCGCCGCACTCAGCTCCGTTGCGGTATAGGCGCGCCCATCCATCAGCAGGCACAGCATGCGCGCTCGGGTGCGATCGGCGATAGCGGCCGTCAATGCGGCCAGGCGGTCTTCAAGCGTATTGTCATTCATACTTCGAGAATAACCGAAGTATTGCTGCTCGTCTAACCCGACAATGTCTGCTCTCTATTCTCATCTGAAGGAAATTGCCATGACGGCCTGCCCCTTTTCAGTTGCATCGCAGCAAGCGGTGCGTGAAGCCTTAACCCATCCTCACCTCGGCGTTCGCCCCAAGGATGAGCCGGTGCCCGCAGCTTTAATTGGGACGCCCGCTCAATCGATTTTCGCCTCTCTGGTACGTATGAATGATGGTGCCGGGCAGCGTGAATTAAAGGGGGCGATCGAGGCGGCTCTGGCCGCGTTCACAGACGATGAGATCCGCCAGACTACGGTTTGCGTGGCTCAACGGTTAGCGGCCGGTTTGACAACGGCAGAGCAACTCACCCGGTTTAACTACGCTTTGCCGATTTGCGTGCTGGCAGACTTATTGGGCGTGGCCCATCAGGATCGATCTGCCTTGGTGGACGAGGTGTTGGACTTTGTGCGCTGTATTGCTCCTGGCGGTAGCGCAGAGCAGATGGCTGCGGGGGCCATTGCCGCCGGAAAATTGCAAACTCGTATGCAGCAGGCTGATGGGCCGCTGCTCTATCAATTGTGCCAATACATTGGCGATCGTGCTCTGGCGATAGCCAATGCCATCGGGCTACTGTTCCAAGCCTGTGAGGGGACCGCCGGATTAATCGGCCAGACGCTGTTACTGACAAGTCAGCGCCATCAACCGGCAGAGGCGTTGATCCAGGCGGTGTTGCAGCAAACTCCACCGATCCATACTACCCGTAGGTTTGCGCGACAGGCTACGTTGCTTGATGGTCAAACGCTGGCGGTGGGGCAGAGCGTATTGGTGCAGTTGAAAACGCCGCAGGAGAGTTTTGCCTTTGGTCATGGTGCTCATCGTTGCCCTGGAGAACGTTGGGCATGGTTGATCGCCTTGGTGGGGATCGGCCATTTATCCAAACTCAACCTTAAGCCCGAACTGTTAAGCCAGTTTCGCTGGCGTGTTTCGCAAAATGCGCGTGTACCTGAATTTTATACTGCCGAGGAGAACGATGATGATCGCGGTGATTTTTGAACTACGGGCTGCCGCTGGGCAGCGGGAAACCTATCTAGAGTTGGCGGCGGAGCTGAAACCGTTGCTGGCAGAAATTGACGGCTTTATCTCTATCGAACGTTTTCAGAGCCTGAGCGAGCCGGACAAGTTGTTATCGCTGTCGTTCTGGCGTGATGAGGCGGCGGTACAGCAGTGGCGCAACCTGGAGCAACACCGTCAGGCCCAGGCGCGTGGCAGGCATGAGGTGTTGGAATATTACCGGCTGCGGGTGGCAGAGGTGGTGCGGGATTATGGCTTGGAACCGCGTGAGCAGGCTCCGGCGGATAGCCGCCATTTTCATGGTTGAATGATCCAGCGCCGAGGTTCCGGCGCTGGATTGTATTAACTTAATAATTTGATAACTTAAAATGGCTTGGTTGGCAGGTACTTACCATCCAGCGTGATCACCGCGCGTTCACCGCCATCGGGATCCTGGACCTTTTTGATATCCAGCTTGAAGTTGATCGCGCTGATCACCCCGTCACCAAATTGTTCATGTACCAGCGCCCGCAGGGTTGAGCCGTAGATCTGTACCATCTCGTAGAAACGATAGATGGTCGGGTCGGTCGGCACACCGCCGGGGATACTGCCGCGTACCGGGATGGCTTGCAGCAGGTGCACCGCATCTTCATCCAAACCCAATTTTGCTGCAACCACGCGGGCGGCCTGTTCCGGCAACGGATGCTGGCCAAGCAGTGCGGCGGTGACGAACGCTAGGCTCAAGCCGGTGCCTTGGTTAATCGCCTCAAAGGTCAGGCCCTGGCGGATTTTGGCATCCATGATGATGTCGGTCAGGTTCTGGCGTGCGCAAGTGTTTTGTAGAGATTGTGTCATGTGAAATCCTCTTGATGATTAATAGGTTAGAAACGTTGCATGGCTGGGCTGGCGGTGACGCTCGGGTTGCTCGCCAGCGGTACGAAACGGCGGGTATTGCCATCTAATGCGTCAATACAGCCGGTAGCGATATCGTAGATCCAGCCATGTAGCCGCAGATTGCCTCGATCGAGCGCCAGCGCGACCGAAGGGTGAGTTTTCAGGTTGGTCAGTTGGGCAATGACGTTTTCACGCACCATCGAGTTAATGCGATCGTGCTCGCTGGCGTGCTCATTGGCCTGATTGACCGCCTTGGCCGCATCGGCATAGCGCAGCCAGTTGGCTACGGTTGGCATGTGATCCAGGCATTTGCAGGTGGCAATGGCGGTCATGGCGCCGCAATCGGAGTGGCCGCAAATCACAATATCCTCTACGCCTAGCGCGGCAACGGCATATTCAACCGAGGCTGAAACACCACCAGGCTCAGGCCCGAAAGAAGGCACGATATTGCCTGCGTTGCGGATAACGAACAGGTCGCCCGGTTCGCGTTGGGTGATCAGTTCCGGCACCAATCGGCTGTCGGAACATGAGATAAATAGGGTGCGTGGGTTCTGGCTGGTGGCCAGACGTTTGAACAGCTCTGTACGCTCAACAAAAGCCTCGCGCTGGAACTTCAGAAAACCGTCAATAACCTCTTGCATGGTGACTCCATCAATGTGTGGCTTGCTTTCAATGGAGGCAAGAATGGACTTTTCTAGCTATAGGTTCCAAGACTCATTTATAATCACCACGATAGGGATGACTAATAGTTGAGGCGTTATGTTACTGCGGCACATACGTTACTTTCTGGCGGTGGCCGAGCAGGGGAACTTCACCCGGGCGGCAGAGGTGCTGCATGTTTCTCAGCCCACCTTGTCACAGCAGATCAAACAGTTGGAAGAGACGTTACAGGTAGAACTGTTTGACCGTTCCGGGCGGAGGGTGCAACTCACCGATGCGGGTCAGGTATGGATGCGCTATGCCCGTCTGGCGTTACAGGATCTGGATGCTGGCAAGCGGGCCATTCAGGATGTCGCAACGTTGGAACGCGGCAACCTGCGCTTGGCTATGACGCCGACCTTTACCTCCTACCTGATTGGCCCGTTGGTCGACGGCTTTTTCCGGCGCTACCCAGGTATTACGCTGAATATCCGTGAAATGACGCAGGATAAGATGGAGGCGTTATTGTGCGATGACCAATTGGATCTCGGGATTGCCTTCGAGCCGGTTCACTCTGCGGATATAGCCGCTACCAGGCTGTTCACGGAGCGGCTGCAACTGATGGTGGGGAAGGGACATCAGCTTACCAAGCACCGCGCTGCCTTGAATGTAGCGGAGGTGCAACAGGTGCCATTGGTGCTACTCAACGGTGATTTCGCCACGCGTCATTACGTGGACGAATATTGCCAGCAGCACGCGATTTATCCTCAGGTTGCCATGGAGGCGAATGCGATTAGCGCCATTGTCGAGATTGTGCGCCACGGCCAGCTCGCGACCATTCTGCCGCAGGCCATTGCACGGAGTAATCCGCTGCTGCTGCCTATCAAGCTGTCGGTTCCCATGCCCGAACGCCATGCGGTGGTGTTGCAACGCAAAGAGGGCTACCGCAGTGCAGCTTCACGGGCGTTGATTGCGATGTTGCAAGATCAGGTCAAGGAAATGGGCTAAAAAAGTGACGGGTTTGGTTATCCGTTAATTCGTTCTGATGGAGATATTTAGCTGGCGAATATCTCCACACCCCGAGCGCCGAGCAAATCTTCACCAAAACTTCCCACGATCTCTGTGTTGCGTTATGGCATAATGCGCGCCAAATCACATTCCCAATCAAATTAAGAGCGAGCGCTGTGTTAAGCACTAACAACATCACTATGCAGTTCGGCAGTAAGCCGTTGTTTGAAAACATCTCTGTCAAATTTGGCGGCGGTAACCGCTATGGTCTGATCGGAGCCAACGGCTGCGGTAAATCGACGTTCATGAAAATCCTCGGTGGCGATCTGGCGCCGAGCGGCGGTAACGTGTTCCTGGATCCGAATGAGCGCCTGGGTAAACTGCGCCAGGATCAGTTCGCTTTTGAACAGTTCAGCGTGCTGGACACCGTGATCATGGGCCACACCGAACTGTGGGCGGTGAAGGAAGAGCGCGACCGCATCTACGCCATGGCGGAGATGAGCGAAGAAGACGGCTATAAAGTGGCCGATCTGGAAGTGGCCTATGGCGAGATGGACGGCTACACCGCAGAAGCACGTGCCGGTGAGTTGCTGCTCGGCGTGGGGATCCCGGTAGAACAGCATTATGGCCCGATGAGCGAGATCGCTCCCGGCTTCAAACTGCGTGTCCTGTTGGCTCAGGCCCTGTTCTCCGATCCGGAAATCCTGCTGCTCGACGAACCAACGAACAACCTGGACATCGATACCATTCGCTGGCTGGAGCAGGTGCTGAACGAACGTAACAGCACTATGATCATCATTTCGCACGACCGTCACTTCCTGAACATGGTTTGTACTCACATGGCGGATCTGGACTACGGCGAACTGCGTGTCTACCCAGGTAACTACGACGAATACATGACGGCGGCTACCCAGGCTCGTGAGCGCCTGATGTCTGACAACGCCAAGAAGAAGGCGCAGATTAACGAATTGCAGTCCTTCGTTAGCCGCTTCAGTGCCAACGCATCCAAATCCAAGCAGGCTACCTCCCGTGCCCGCCAGATCGACAAGATCCAGTTGGAAGAGGTGAAAGCCTCTAGCCGTCAGAACCCGTTCATTCGTTTTGAACAGGACAAGAAACTGTTCCGTAACGCGCTGGAAGTGGAAGCGCTGGCCAAAGGCTTCGACAACGGCCCGCTGTTCAGCAAACTCAACCTGATGGTTGAAGTGGGCGAGAAAGTGGCGATCCTGGGTGCCAACGGTATCGGTAAATCTACCCTGCTGAAAACGCTGGTGGGTGACCTTCAACCGGATAACGGCACCGTGAAATGGTCCGAAAACGCCAAGATCGGTTACTACGCACAGGATCACGAATACGAGTTCGATGAAACCCTGAGCGTGTTCGACTGGATGAGCCAGTGGAAGCAGGAAAAGGATGATGAGCAGGCGGTACGCAGCATTCTTGGCCGTCTGTTGTTCAGCCAGGACGATATCAAGAAGCGTGTAAAAGTGCTGTCCGGTGGTGAGAAGGGCCGTATGCTGTTCGGCAAGATCATGATGCAGCGCCCGAACATCCTGATCATGGATGAACCGACCAACCACATGGATATGGAATCCATCGAGTCACTGAACATGGCGTTGGAAATGTATGAAGGGACTTTGATCTTCGTTTCTCACGACCGTGAGTTCGTTAGCTCGTTGGCCACACGCGTTCTGGAAATGACCCCGAACAAGGTGATCGACTTTACCGGCAACTACGAGGACTACCTGCGTAGCCAGGGTATCAACTGATCCCTTCGAGTCGGCCCTCACCCCAACCCTCTCCCACAGGGAGAGGGAGCAGTCCAGAGTGCTTGGTTAGCCCGCACTGCTTCGGAACGTGATGAGTAGAGAAAGATAGGTATTACGCAGAAGAATTAACGAACTCAATCCGTTCCGTCTCCCATAGGGAGAGGGAGCAGTCCAGAGCGATTGGTTAGCCCGTACTGCTTCTGAACATGATGAGTAGAGAAAGATAGGTATTACGCAGAAGAATTAACGAACTCAATCCGTTCCGTCTCCCATAAGGAGAGGGAGCAGTCCAGAGTGCTTGGTTAGCCCGTACTGCTTCGGAACGTGATGAGTAGAGAAAGATAGTTATTACGCAGAAGAATTAACGAACTCGATCTGTCCCCTCTCCCTGTGGGAGAGGGCTAGGGTGAGGGGCAGCATCTTTACCACACACCTCACACCGCGGATCCTTCGGCAGCTTCATCTCGCGAAACTGCATGCTCATCGCATCAAACATCAACAACTTCCCCACCAAAGGCTGGCCATAGTTTGCCAACAGCTTGATGGCTTCCATCGCCTGTAACGTACCGATAGTGCCGACTAAAGGGGCCATCACGCCAGCCTCAACACAGGTCAGCGCATTTTCCCCAAACAGCCTGCTCAGGCAGCGATAACAGGGCTGTTCTGGCTGATAGGTAAAGACGCTGAGCTGGCCCTCCATGCGGATAGCGGCCCCTGATACCAGAGGTTTACGCTGTGCATGGCACAGGCGGTTGAGCATATCGCGGGTCGCCACGTTATCGGTACAGTCCAGTACCACGTCGCAAGCGGCAATCTGCGCCGCCATTTGCTCGTCATCCAGCTGTGTGTCTAGGGTATCAATACGGATATGAGGATTGATGGCACTCAGCTCAATGCGGGCAGATTCGACCTTCGCCATACCAATGCGATCATCCCGGTGCAGGATCTGGCGCTGTAGATTGGAGAGGGAAACCGTGTCGAAATCAACCAGCGTCAGATGGCCGACGCCAGCGGCAGCCAAATAAGGCGCAGCCGCACAGCCCAGCCCGCCAAGCCCAACGATCAGCACGTGCGCCGCCTGCAGCTTTTCCTGACCGTCGAAGTCGAAACCCCGCAGTACGATCTGGCGGTTGTAGCGCAGCGCTTGTGCATCGGTTAATTCCGGCAGCATGTTCAGTTCCTCAGCAACGCATTGAAAGGTTCGATCTCTACTGTCTCACCAGCGGCCACCGAGCCACGTTCGCGCTCCAGCACGATAAAGCAGTTACCCTGGCTGAATGAGCTGAACACGTGGGAACCCTGATGGCCGGTGGTGCTCACTTCCAGCTCGCCTTGGGCATTGCTGGTGAAAATACCGCGCTGGAAATCGAGGCGACCCGGCGACTTTTTCAGTGGCGTCAGAGCGCGAGCTTTCAGGCGGGGTGGCAGTTGCCATTCGGTATGACCGGCCAGCTTGGCCAGCAGCGGTTGCACCAGTTGATAGAAAGTCAAAGCAGCAGAGACCGGGTTGCCAGGTAGGCCACAGAACCAGGCGTGCTGGAGCTTGCCGAAAGCAAAAGGTTTGCCCGGCTTGATGGCCAGCTTCCAGAAGCTGACTTTGCCCAGTTCATCCAGCATCTGCTTGGTGTAATCGGCTTCACCGACGGAAACGCCGCCGCTGCTGATCACCACGTCGGCTTCGCTATCCGCCTGGATAAAGGCCGCGCGTAATGCTTCCTGATTATCACGAATAATCCCCAGATCGATCACCGTGCAGCCGAGCTGTTCCAGCATCAGGCGTACGGCAAAGCGGTTGGTGTCGTAGATCTGCCCGGCTTGCAGTGGCTGGCCGACCGGCTGCAATTCGTCACCGGTAGAGAATACCGCCACCTTCAATTTACGCATCACCTGGACATCGGCCACGCCCAATGAGGCCAGTAATGGCAGCTGTGCTGCCCCCAGGGTGATCCCAGCGGGTAGCACGCTCGCCCCGCGCAGGATATCTTCCCCCGCCAAACGGATATTTTGCCCGGCGTTTACCGGGGCGTTGAAACGCACTCCAGCCTCGGTCACTTCAGCCTGCTCTTGCATGATCACCGCATCCGCACCGGCTGGAATGGGTGCTCCGGTCATGATGCGTACGCAGGTGTTAGCAGGCCAAGTATCCGTAAACGGAGCACCGGCAAAGGCTTTACCCGCTACCGGTAAAGGAGAGTTGCCGTTCAGGTCACTTAGACGTACTGCGTAGCCGTCCATTGCCGAGTTGGCGAAGGGCGGGACATCGATAGGGGAGACCACCGGGGCGGCGGTAATGCGCCCGGCTGCGCTGGTCAAGGCGATAGATTCGCTCTGTTGCAGTGGTGCGATCTGGGAGAGCATTTTCTCCAGTGCCTGCTCAAGAGAAATGAGGTCAGAAGTATGACAGTGATCCATAAACAAAACTCCGTAATCGGCGTGCGCGAATTTTTCGGCAAAGTAGGGCTATTATGGCAGATAACGCCGTGGTGGAGAAACCAGGTTAACGTATTGAAATCAATAACAGGAGACAGTTATGCACCAGCACGTACTGGATTTTTGGTTCGAAGAGATCGACCCAGTCATGTGGTTTAAAAAGGACGATGAGTTTGATCGTGTACTGCGCACCCGCTTTGGCCAACTGTGGCAGGCGGCGTCCCAAGGAGAACTGGCACATTGGCGTGCAACCATCAAAGGAAGACTGGCGGAAATCATCGTGCTCGATCAGTTCAGCCGTAATCTGTTCCGTAACACGCCACGCTCCTTTGCTTGTGACGGAATGGCGCTGGTGCTGGCTCAGGAAGCGATCGCCACTGGGCTATGTGAAAACCTGACGGTCGAGCAGCGCGGCTTCCTTTATTTACCTTTTATGCATTCCGAATCCGCGTTGATCCACCAGCAGGCGTTGGAGCTGTTTCGCCAATTAAATAATGGTGACCAGTTGGAGTTTGAAATACGTCATAAAGCCATAATCGATCGTTTTGGACGTTATCCCCATCGTAACGAGATATTAGGCCGGGAATCTACGCTTGAGGAGCAGGAATTTCTGCAACAACCGGGATCGGGTTTCTAAATATTTTTCATTGGCGTGTAAGCGGGGAATAGCGGAGAAGGGCATGGCCACCGCTTATTAAACCTGAGCCAAATCGGGCTATTTCCTGACGCCGACAATAGGCCGGTTAAATCCGTCAGTGGTAAATGAAAAGCTAGGTAACCCACTGTTTTTATAACATTTGGCTCTTTCAATGCACAAAATAGTCTAAGCAGGCTACGCTTAATGCTTGGCGACGAGTTTGTGCTTTACATCGATTGCCGGGCTAAATATAGTCGAAAAAGACTAAATAATAATTTTCTCTCCATTTTCATGCGGTACCTGCTTGAATTACCGCGGATAGACACAGGTGTCAGGTCAATGAGCAAACCAGTGATTGCCATTCATGGTGGTGCGGGCGCAATTACCCGTGCGGCATTGAGTGCAGAGAAAGAACAAGATTATATCCAGGCGCTTTCCGACATCGTGGCTGCCGGGCAGGCTATTTTGGCTGCAGGCGGCAGCGCACTGGACGCGGTCACGGAGGCAGTCAGGCTGCTGGAAGAGTGCCCGTTGTTCAACGCAGGCAAAGGCGCGGTATTTACCCACCAGGGCACACATGAGCTGGATGCCTGCGTGATGGATGGCCGTACCTGTGATGCCGGGGCGGTCGCCGGGGTCAACCGGATACGCAACCCGGTGCTGGCCGCGCGTGCAGTGCTGGAAAACAGCACTCATGTGCTGTTTGGTGGGGAAGGGGCAGAAAGATTTGCCGCCAATCACGGCCTGGAAATGGTCGAGCCCGATTTCTTCTTTACCCAGGAGCGTTTTGACCAATTGCACCGTGCTCAGGCAGAGCAGGGCCGGGTGTTGCTCGATCACGACGGTGCGGCGGCGCTCAGCGGTGACCCACTGGATCCCGATCGCAAATTTGGCACCGTGGGTGCGGTAGCTCTGGATGCTCTGGGCAACCTGGCAGCGGCCACCTCAACCGGCGGCATGACCAACAAGGCGGCAGGGCGCATTGGCGATACGCCGATTATTGGCGCGGGTTGCTATGCCAACAACGCCACTGTGGCGGTCTCAAGCACCGGTACCGGCGAAATCTTTATGCGCACCGTCGCGGCCTACGACGTGTCTGCACTGATTGAATATGCCGGTCTAACCCTGCAACAGGCCTGCGATAAAGTGGTGATGGAAAAGCTGTTGGCGCTGGGCGGCAGCGGCGGGCTGATTGCCATCGATCGTTTTGGCAACGTCGCGCTACCGTTTAACAGTGAGGGAATGTATCGCGGTTTCGGCTATGTCGGCGATGCCCCTTCCGTTGGTATCTACCGCTGAACCCTTGCCGGGAGGGCAAATGACCGATACGGCCATCCAGCCGCAGGCAGAACGTGGGCTGATTTTACCGCCCGAGCGCGTACTGGCGGTGAGCGATCTGTGCGTGCAATTTCGCCAAGAAGGCGACGTCGTTGAGGCGGTGCGCCATCTGGACTTCGACGTCGACCGTGGCGAAACTCTGGCGATCGTTGGAGAGTCAGGCTCCGGCAAGTCGGTCACCTCGCTGGCTTTGATGCGTCTGGTCGAGCAGGGTGGCGGTGAGTTGACCAGCGGCGCGATGCATTTTCGCCGCCGAAACGGCCAGGTGCTCGATCTGGCCAAGGCGAAACAGAGCACCCTGCGAACCTTACGCGGCGCCGATATGGCGATGATTTTTCAAGAACCGATGACTTCGCTCAACCCGGTGTTTCCAGTGGGGGAGCAGATCGCTGAATCTTTGCGTCTGCATCAGGGAATGGATCACCGCAGCGCCAACCGCGAAGCGCTGCGCATGCTCGATCTGGTGCGCATTCCCGAGGCCAAAAACGTTCTTGGCCGCTATCCGCATCAACTGTCTGGCGGGATGCGCCAGCGGGTGATGATTGCCATGGCGCTGTCGTGCAAACCGGCGCTGCTGATTGCCGATGAACCCACCACCGCGCTGGACGTCACCATTCAGGCGCAAATCCTGCAGCTGATCCGCGTGTTGCAGCAGGAAATGCACATGGGGGTGATCTTCATTACGCACGATATGGGCGTGGTGGCGGAGATTGCCGATCGGGTACTGGTGATGCACCAAGGCGAAAAGGTGGAACAAGGGGAGGTGTGCTCGTTGTTTGCCGCTCCGCAGCAGCCTTACACTCAAGCTTTGTTGGCCGCCGTACCGCAGCTGGGCGCGATGGCAGATAAAGACTTCCCGGCAAAATTTCCGTTAGCTGGCGTAGACGATAATGACCAGCCGCAAGACACCATACCCGCAGGAGCTACGCCGATCTTGCAGGTAGAAAATCTGGTCACGCGCTTCGATCTGCGCAGCGGCATTCTCAACCGCGTCACGCGCCGTGTGCATGCGGTGGAAAATATCAGCTTTGACCTCTATCCCGGCGAAACGCTGGGGTTGGTCGGCGAATCTGGCTGTGGCAAATCCACCACTGGCCGTTCACTGTTGAAGCTGGTCGATAGCCAACGCGGCACCATTACCTTCAACGGTCAGCAGATCAACCGCTTGAAAGGCTCTGCCTTACAGCATTTACGCCGTGATATTCAGTTTATCTTTCAAGACCCTTACGCTTCCCTGGACCCACGGCTCACTGTTGGTTTCTCCATCATGGAGCCGTTGCTGGTACACAACGTCGCTCGCGGGGCGGAGGCCGAAAAACGGGTGGCCTGGTTATTGGAGCGGGTGGGGCTGAAGCCGGAACATGCGCGGCGTTATCCGCATGAGTTCTCCGGTGGTCAACGCCAACGTATTTGCATTGCCCGCGCGTTGGCACTCAACCCGAAAGTGGTGATTGCCGATGAGGCGGTCTCCGCGTTGGACGTGTCGATTCAGGCGCAAATTGTCAATCTGCTGCTCGATTTACAGCGTGAATTGGGCATCGCATTTCTGTTTATTTCCCACGATATGGCGGTAGTGGAACGAGTCTGCCATCGCGTCGCGGTGATGTATCTGGGCCAGATTGTGGAGATCGGCCCACGCCGGGCGGTGTTTGAAAACCCGCAGCACGCCTATACCCGTAAGCTGATGGCCGCCGTGCCGGTGGCCGATCCCACCCATGCGCATAAACGCCAGCCGTTGCTGGTGGATGAAATACCCAGCCCGATCCGTGGGCTGGATGATGAACCCGTTACCGCACCTTTAGTGCAGGTAGGGCCAGGGCACTTTGTGGCCCGCCACCCTATTGCCGGTGCCTTTTAGCCTTGCCTCAGGAGAGTTAAGCACTATGACTAAGCACACATTCAAGCGTAATGTTTTGGCCGCCGTACTGCTGGCCGCCGCTGCTGGCCCGGCTTGGGCTGCCAAGGATGCGGTGATTGCCGTAGCGTCCAATTTCACCACGCTCGACCCGTACGATGCCAACGACACCTTGTCGCAGGCGGTCGCCAAATCCTTCTATCAGGGGCTGTTTGGCTTTGATAAGGATATGAAGCTGGTGAACGTATTGGCAGACAGCTACGACGTCAGCAAAGACGGCTTGACCTACACCATCAAGCTCCAGCCGGGGGTAAAATTCCACGACGGCAGCGCGTTCGATGCCGAAGCGGTCAAGGTTAACCTGGATCGCGCCAGTAACCCGGATAATCGCCTGAAACGCTACAACCTGTTCAAGATGATCGATAAAACCGAAGTGGTCGATCCCACCACGGTCAAGATCGTGCTGAAAGCGCCATTCTCGGCGTTTATCAATAACCTGGCGCACCCGGCTGCGGCGATGATTTCCCCGGCGGCCCTTAAGCAGTATGGCAAGGAGATCGGTTTCCATCCGGTGGGGACCGGCCCTTACCAGTTTGAAACCTGGAACCAGACCGACTATGTGAAAGTGAAGAAATTCGACGGTTACTGGAAAGCGGGCTTACCGAAGCTGGACAGCATCACCTGGCGGCCGGTAGTGGATAACAACACCCGTGCGGCGATGCTGCAAACCGGTGAAGCGACCTTTGCGTTCCCAATCCCTTATGAGCAAGCCAAGGTGCTGGAGAAGAACAGCAAGCTGGATCTGGTGGCCGCGCCGTCGATCCTGCAACGCTACATCAGCATGAACGTGACGCAGAAACCGTTCGATAACCCGAAGGTGCGCCAGGCACTGAACTATGCGATCAACAAGGACGCGCTGATTAAGGTGGCGTTCTCTGGGTTTGCCGTTCCGGCAGAAGGCCCGGTGCCTCCGGCCATTGATTTTGCTACCCGCTACAACGCTTGGCCATACGATCCAGCCAAGGCGCGTGAACTGCTGAAAGAAGCGGGCTATCCGAACGGGTTTACTACCACACTGTGGTCTTCCCATAACCACAGCACCGCGCAGAAAGTGTTGCAGTTTGCTCAGCAGCAGCTGGCGCAGGTTGGGGTCAAAGTGACCGTTACCGCGATGGATGCTGGCCAACGTGCGGCGCAGGTGGAGAGCGTGGGCGTGAAGGACACTGGCGTGCGTATGTTCTATACCGGCTGGTCTGCCTCGACCGGCGAAGCCGACTGGGCGTTGACGCCGTTATTTGCCACCCAATCCGCACCGCCTAAGCAGTTCAACACTGCGTTTTACAGCAATCCGCAGGTCGACAAGGATCTGGCTGATGCGTTGGCCACCACCGATCGTGCCCAGAAGCAGGCTTTGTACCAAGATGCACAAGATCGCATTTGGGCCGATGCGCCTTGGATTTTCCTGGTGACGGAGCGCCTGCTGTCTGCCAACAACAAACAGCTGAGCGGTTTCTACGTGATGCCGGACACCTCGTTTAACTTTGATAACGCGGATTTGAAATAGACCCTCACCCCAACCCTCTCCCACAGGGAGAGGGAGAAGTTGGGTGTTGTGAACAGTTACAGGCGTTAATTTATGGCACTGTTCCGGTGGTGAGGTTAGCAACGGAACTTAATCAGTAGCACATTCAGTCCCCTCTGCCTGTGGGAGAGGGCTGATGGGTGTTGTGAACAGTTACAGGCGTTAATTTATGGCACTGTTCCGGTGGTGAGGTTAGCAACGGAACTTAATCAGTAGCACATTCTGTCCCCTCTGCCTGTGGGAGAGAGCGGATGGGTGTTGTGAGCAGTTACAGGCGTTAATTTATGGCACTGTTCCGGTGGTGAGGTTAGCAACGGAACTTAATCAGTAGCACATTCAGTCCCCTCTCCCTGTGGGAGAGGGTTAGGGTGAGGGGAATGCTTAATTATTTTCTAAAACGCCTGCTGGGCCTGATCCCGACGCTGCTGATCGTGGCCGTGCTGGTGTTCTTGTTTGTCCATATGCTGCCGGGCGATCCGGCGCGGTTGGCCGCGGGGCCGGAGGCAGACGAAGCCGTCGTCCAGTTGGTGCGTCAGGATCTGGGGCTGGACAAGCCGTTGCCACAGCAGTTTGTGCATTTCTTTGTCAATATTTTGCAGGGTGATTTCGGCACGTCGATGGTGTCCAAACGCCCGGTCAGTGCAGAGATCGCCTCGCGCTTTATGCCAACCTTCTGGCTGACCATCGCCAGCATGGTGTGGGCGGTGATTTTTGGCATGGCGATCGGCATGATTTCCGCCGTGTGGCGCAACCGCTGGCCGGACCGGGTGGGGATGACGCTGGCCGTGTCGGGTATCTCTTTCCCGGCCTTTGCGTTGGGGATGCTGTTGATGCAGGTGTTCTCAGTCAATCTCGGCTGGCTGCCGACGGTGGGAGCGGATACCTGGCAGCATTACATCCTGCCTTCAATCACGCTGGGTGCTGCGGTAGCGGCGGTGATGGCCCGCTTCACCCGCGCCTCGTTCGTTGAGGTGATGCAGGAAGATTACATGCGCACCGCTCGCGCCAAGGGCGTGCCGGAGTCTCTGGTGATCGTCAAACACGGGCTACGCAACGCCATGATCCCGGTGATCACCATGATGGGCCTACAGTTTGGTTTCCTGTTGGGTGGCTCAATCGTGGTCGAGAAAGTGTTTAACTGGCCGGGGTTGGGGCGCTTGCTGGTGGATTCGGTAGAAATGCGCGATTACCCGGTGATCCAGGCCGAAGTGCTGCTGTTCTCGCTGGAATTTATTCTGATTAATCTGTTGGTGGATATGCTGTATGCGGCCATCAACCCTTCGATTCGTTACCAATAGGCAGGCCGTATGATGAAGTATTGGCGGCGTAACGCCGCGCTCAAGGCAATGCCGGTGATTAATCCCAACGCGGTGCGTACGCCTTGGCATGAGTTCTGGCGGCGCTTTCGTCGCCAGCAGGTCGCAATGGTGGCCGGCGTGTTTGTGTTGCTGCTGGTGGCCGCAGCGCTGCTGGCACCGCATCTGGTGCCTTATGATGCGGAAAACTTCTTTGATTACGATCGGCTCAATGAAGGGCCTTCGCTGGTGCACTGGCTCGGGGTGGATTCGTTGGGCCGGGATATTTTCAGCCGTATTCTGATGGGCGCGCGGATCTCTTTGGCTGCCGGGGTGTTCTCGGTGTTGGTTGGCAGCGTGATTGGCACGGTGCTCGGGCTCTTGGCGGGCTATTACGAAGGCTGGTGGGATCGCATCGTAATGCGCATCAGCGACGTGCTGTTTGCCTTCCCTGGTATTCTGCTGGCGATTGGCGTGGTGGCGATCATGGGCAGCGGCATGGCGAACGTGATTGTCGCCGTGGCCATCTTCAGCATTCCGGCGTTTGCGCGCCTGGTGCGTGGCAATACTCTGGTGCTGAAGCATCTGACCTACATTGAATCGGCGCGCAGCATCGGCGCTTCGGACTGGACCATCATTCTGAGGCATATTTTGCCGGGCACCATCTCGTCGATCGTGGTCTATTTCACCATGCGTATTGGTACTTCAATCATTACCGCTGCCAGCCTGTCGTTCTTGGGATTGGGGGCGCAGCCACCAACGCCCGAATGGGGGGCAATGCTCAATGAAGCGCGGGCGGATATGGTGATTGCCCCGCATGTGGCGATCTTCCCCAGCCTGGCAATCTTCTTCACCGTATTGGCGTTTAACCTGCTAGGCGATGGGTTACGTGATGCGTTGGATCCGAAACTGAAGGGATGACCCCTCACCCCAACCCTCTCCCACAGGAAGAGGGAGCTGCCCGGAGCCTTTGGTGGGATCGTGCTGCTTCGGTAAGTGTGTGGTAAGTAAAACGAAAGTCAGGGTATTACACAGAAAAAACAGCGAGTCCGATCGGTCCCCTCTCCCTGTGGGAGAGGGCTAGGGTGAGGGGCAAATCACTCAGCGGAACAGATGCTCGGCATGAAAACGCAGATG
Organism: Serratia sp. J2; assembly: GCF_046269175.1. Lineage (NCBI taxonomy): Bacteria > Pseudomonadati > Pseudomonadota > Gammaproteobacteria > Enterobacterales > Yersiniaceae > Serratia > Serratia sp. J2. The sequence goes on along the minus strand of NZ_JBKABN010000006.1, from coordinate 174,424 downwards.
ATCCTCAATAAAGGTAGCGATGGTGAAGTAGCTGTGGTCGTAACCCGGTTGAATGCGCAGGGTTAACGGCCAGTCACGCTGGCGTGCCAACTCCGCCAGCTTGGCCGGTTGCAGCTGATCCGCCAGAAACTGATCCCCATCTCCTTGGTCAATCAACATCGGCAACTGCTCCGCCCCGCTGGCCAGCAAATGGCAACTGTCATAGTGCAGCCACTGCGTTTCATCATCCCCCAGATAGGCCGCAAAGGCTTTACGGCCCCAAGGCACCTGGCAAGGGTTGACGATCGGTGCAAAGGCCGACGCCGAACGAAAACGCTGCGGGTTACGCATTGCCATCATTAACGCACCATGGCCGCCCATCGAGTGGCCCGCAATGGATTGCCGATCGCTGACGCTGAAATGCTGCTTGATCAGCGCTGGCAGCTCATCGCTGATGTAGTCATACATGCGAAAGTGTTGATCCCAAGGTGCCTGAGTGGCATTGAGGTAGAACCCCGCCCCCTGGCCCAGATCGTAACCTTCGTCATTCGGCACCTCATCGCCGCGCGGGCTGGTATCCGCCATCACCAGCACCAACCCTAATTCTGCGGCAATGCGCTGGGCACCGGCCTTCAACGTGAAGTTTTCATCATTACAGGTCAGCCCCGACAGCCAATACAGCACCGGCGGCGGGTTATCGTCGCGCGGTGGTGGCAGATAGATACTGAACGTCATGTTGCAATTCAGGCTCTGCGCCGCGTGACGGTAACGTTGTTGCCAACCACCGAACATGCGGTGCTCTTCGAGAAGTTCTAATGACCTCGTCATCCTCTGCCTCCTGGCTTATTTATCGAAATGGATCACGGAACGGATCGATTTGCCTTCATGCATCAGATCGAACGCTTCGTTGATCTGCTCCAGCCCCATGGTATGAGTGATAAAGTCGTTCAGCGCGAACTCGCCGTCCAGATAACGCTGCACGATCCCCGGCAGTTGGCTGCGGCCTTTCACGCCACCAAAGGCGGAACCGCGCCAGACGCGGCCAGTCACCAGTTGGAACGGACGGGTCGCGATCTCTTCACCGGCACCGGCAACGCCGATAATGACCGATTCACCCCAACCCTTGTGGCAGCACTCCAGTGCAGAACGCATCACGTTGACGTTGCCGATACATTCAAAGGAGAAGTCGACGCCGCCGTCGGTCAGCTCGACGATCACGTCCTGGATAGGTTTATCGTAATCTTTTGGATTGATCAGATCGGTCGCGCCCAGCTTGCGAGCCAGCTCAAACTTGCTGGTGTTGAGATCGATACCGATGATGCGGCTGGCACCGGCCATCTGAGCCCCGATAATCGCCGATAGCCCGATGCCGCCCAGGCCGAAAATCGCCACGGTATCGCCAGCCTTGACCTTGGCGGTGTTGATCACCGCACCCATGCCGGTGGTGACGCCACAGCCAAGCAGACAAACTTCTTCCAACGGCGCTTCTTTGCTGATTTTTGCCAGTGAGATTTCTGGTACTACGGTGCGTTCAGCAAAGGTGGAGGTGCCCATGTAGTGGAAAATCGGCTTGCCGTCTTTAAAGAAGCGGGTGGTACCGTCTGGCATCAGGCCCTTGCCCTGGGTGGCGCGGATGGCCTGACACAGGTTGGTTTTGCCGGATTTACAGAATTTGCACTCGCCGCATTCTGGGGTGTACAGCGGGATCACGTGGTCGCCGACGGCCACGCTGGTCACGCCTTCACCGATCGCTTCGACTATGCCACCACCCTCGTGGCCCAGGATTGCCGGGAATACGCCTTCTGGATCTTTGCCTGACAGGGTATAGGCATCGGTATGGCAAACGCCGGTAGCGACGATGCGCACCAGCACTTCACCTTTCTGTGGCGGCATCAGATCGACTTCTTCAATCTTCAGCGGCTGGTTCGGGCCCCAAGCTACGGCAGCACGGGTTTTGATAAATTCCATGATTTTCGCCTCATTAAATTCTAGTGGTGCAGATTTTGGCTACTCTGTCAGGAGGATGGATTCTGCATCCATCTCCGTACTTTCAGCCTGTTCTATAATCAGTTGTTTTAACGCGCGGACGTTTGGCCCAAACGCATCACGCCGCCATAACAGCCAGGTGGCCGTTTCGGCAATGTCGGCAGGGAGTGAATGAACTTTGACCCGCTTGTAGCCGGGCAGCAGGTTGAGCACCGAATACGGGATCATCGCCAACCCGGCACCGCTGGCCACGCAGGCCAGCATGGAGTGATAAGACTGGATCTCCATGATGGTGCCTGGCAATGAACCGTCACGCTTGAACCAAGACTCCAGGCGCAGGCGATAAGAGCAGCTGGCGCGGAAGGCAAACAGGGTTTCCCCTTTGACATCCTGGGCGCTGTGAATGGGCGGATGATCCAGGCAGGTGATCACCACCATCCGCTCGGGGAAAGCGACGCAACCGTTCAGTTCATCATGCTGCAACGGGCCATCTACCAAGGCGGCAGCCAAGGTTCCCGCGCGTACACGCTCGATGATTTCTCCTGAGGTGCCGGTAGCCAGTGAAAGGGAAACCTGCGGGAATCGCTGATGATAAGCTGCCAGCAAGGTAGGTAGCCGGGTGGCGGCGGTGCTTTCCATCGAGCCAAGCGCAAAGTTACCGGCCGGTTCCCCGGCATGGGTGATGCTCATGGCTTCTTCACTCAGCGCCAGAATGCGGTGGGCGTAGCAGAGAAAATTATGGCCCATCGGCGAGAGGCGCAGGCGCTGTTTCTCACGGATAAATAGATCGGTGCCCAGTTCCTGCTCGAGCTGACGCAGACGCGTGGTCAAGTTTGACGGCACGCGGTGCAGTTGCTCGGCGGCACGGGCGACGGAGCCGGTTTCGGCCACGCAGCAGAACATGCGCAGTTGGGTGAGATCCATAACCTTCTCTTTTCGTGATGAACTTGATGAGTATTATTCAGTTTTTGTGAGTGTAATACTGCGGCATGCTAGCCGCAACTTTCTTTTAACAGGTTGGATACAGCGATGGCGCTAAAAATAGCCTTGAGTGGTTTTATTGCTTTGATCGTGGCGATGGGGATTGGCCGGTTTGCCTTTACCCCGCAGGTGCCGCTGATGATTGCTGAGCACCAGTTCACCCTGACCGGGGCCGGGCTGGTAGCGGCGGTCAACTACCTGGGCTACCTGTGCGGTGCCTATGATGCGATGCGTGCCAGCCGCCATGTGGAGCGCCGCCTGTGGCTTGGCGTATGGGGAGCGGTAGCGCTGACGCTGCTGTCTGCCTTGGTATCGGGGGAGTGGCTGCACGGTGCAGTGCGCTTTGCGATTGGCTGGGCCAGCGGTTGGTCGATGGTGCTGGTGGCGGCCTGGACTAACGAGCGGTTGGCGCATTATGGCCGTCCCGCGCTGAGTGCTGCGGTCTTTGCCGGACCTGGGGCCGGGATATTCATCAGCGGCATGCTGGCGGTGGCGATCAACAGCTGGGGGTTGAGCGCTTCACAGGCCTGGCTGGTGTATGGCGCATTGGCGTTGGTGTTAATTGCCGCGATCAGCATTAATTTGCCAAGGGCAGGGGAGCTGCATCGTCCCGATGTGAAGCCTGAGCCTCTGGTACTCACCCCGGCATTAAAGCGCCTGGTGTGGAGCTACAGCCTGGCGGGCTTTGGCTATATCCTGCCTGCGACCTTCCTGTCACAGATGGCGGCGGCCCGTTTCCCTGCCAGCCTGTTTGCCCAGTTTGTCTGGCCGATTTTTGGTGGTGCGGCGGTGTTGGGAATTATCATCGGTATAGCAACCCGTCATCGGCTCACCACGCAGACCCGTTTGGCAATCACGCTGTGGGTACAGGCACTGGGCGTGCTTTGTGCCGAGGTGGTGCCAGGTGTTACCGGTCTGGCATTAGGGGCCATGCTAACCGGTGGTGGGTTCCTCAGCGTGGTCCAACTATCTATCCAGCACGGTAGGGAATTGGCTCCGAATCACGCACGTTATATGGCCGGGCTGTTGACCACGGGGTATGCCATCGGCCAGTTGGTTGGCCCGATGCTCTCGGCGGTGTCAACGGCGCTGACGCATCGCCTGGAACCCGCGCTGTATGTGGCGGTGCTGGGGCTGCTGATCGCCGGTGTGCTGGTGATCAATACCCCGGCGCGGGCCGCGGTCAGCAAACCAACGTTATCTTGAGTAAAATACATACAAAAAATGTGGGATAGCCGCAGCCAGCCTGCTACGGGCTGGATGCGGATTTTTCATACCAGGATGAAACACAATCACTGGATAAACGTCTCACTCTCATCTAGAGTGGGGGAAAATATTGATCGGGTTCACGTTATCTATCCGTCGTCTTTCAAGCCGCAGCCAGCTCCTCCCCTGGATTGATAGGGGCGAGTAACCAGCAGCTGCAATTTGAAAGACTACGGGGATATTGCCGGGGCCGCCTGCTGGAGAGAAATCGCCATGACATCGTTAAGTAATGAAGCTGCACTGGTGCACGCGGCGCTTGAAGCGCGCGGCCTGGAAACTCCGCTATGTGGGGAAGTGTTGGATCGCGAGACGCGCAAGCGCCGTATCAAAGAGCACATGACTGAAATCATGCAGCTGTTGAACCTTGATCTGTCCGACGACAGCCTGGCAGAAACGCCGCACCGTATTGCGAAAATGTATGTCGATGAGATCTTCTCCGGCCTGGATTACGCCAACTTCCCGAAGATCACCGTCATCGAAAACAAGATGAAAGTGGACGAAATGGTGACGGTGCGTGATATTACCTTGACCAGCACCTGCGAACATCACTTCGTCACCATCGATGGTAAAGCCACCGTGGCGTATATTCCTAAAGACTCGGTGATTGGCCTGTCGAAAATCAACCGCATCGTGCAGTTCTTTGCCCGCCGCCCACAGGTACAGGAGCGGCTGACTCAGCAGATCCTGGTGGCGTTGCAAACGCTGCTAGGCACCAACAATGTGGCGGTCTCGATCGATGCGGTGCATTACTGCGTCAAAGCTCGCGGTATTCGTGACGCTACCAGTGCTACCACCACTACGTCGCTGGGCGGGCTGTTCAAGTCCAGCCAGAATACGCGCCAGGAGTTCCTGCGTGCGGTGCGTCACCATCACGGTTGATAGCTGCCCCTCACCCCAACCCTCTCCCATAGGGAGAGGGAGCTGATAAGTCCCTGCTCTTTTGGAAGCAAAAGGGTCATATCAGCAAATGAATACGAGGCTGCTGCTTAATGGGGTTTCTACTTTTACTAGACTTGAATACAAACTCAATCAACCTCCTCATCGAAAGTGAATCACTCTAATTTCAAGCACACTCGATCGGTCCCCTCTTCTTGTGGGAGAGGGTTAGGGTGAGGGGGCTTGTTACTGATTGAAATACAGCGGAATAACATGAACGCTAACGAAACTCCCCGGCTACCACGCATTGCTACGCTGGACTGCGTACGCGGTATCGCCATCCTTGGCATTCTACTGCTGAATATCAGCGCATTTGGCCTGCCGAAAGCCGCCTACCTCAACCCCGCCTATCTGGGGATGCCCTCCACACGCGATGTCTGGACCTGGGCACTGTTGGATCTGTTCGCTCAGGTCAAGTTCCTGGCCATGTTTGCTCTGCTGTTTGGTGCCGGTCTGCAACTGTTGCTACGGCGGGGCAAAGTCTGGATCCGCGCCCGGTTATCCTGGTTGGTTCTGATTGGCCTTGGGCACGCCATTTTCTTATGGGATGGAGACATCCTGCTGGCCTACGGGCTGATCGGCCTGGTGTGCTGGAGGATGATCCGTGACGCGCAGAATACCTTCACTCTGTTGAAAACCGGTGCGGTGCTGTATCTGATCGGCGTGGCGGTGTTGCTGCTGCTAGGGTTTATCTCTCACGGTGAACCGGGCAGTTTCTGGCAGCCGAGCGTGGCCGAATTGCAGTATGAGACGTTCTGGAAGCTGCAAGGTGGGCCGGAAGCCTGGCGCAGCCGCCTGGATCTGCTCTCTTCCAGCCTGATAGCCATCGGTGCGCAGTATGGCTGGCAACTGGCCGGGCTGATGCTGTTTGGTGCAGGCATGATGCGTAGCGGTTGGCTGCGTAACAGCTATTCACCTGCTTACTACCGCCGCCAGGCCGCCTGGCTGATACCGCTTTCATTGCTGATCCAGTTACCCGGTGTGCTGCTGCAGTGGCAGCTGAATTGGGAGTATCGCTGGAGTGGCTTTCTGCTGCAGGTGCCGCGTGAGTTGGGCTCGCCGCTGCAGGCCATTGGCTATCTGGCTCTGGTCTACGGTTTCTGGCCAACGCTTTCCCGCCTGCGTATCAGCCACTGGCTAACCCAGGTCGGGCGGATGGCGCTAAGCAATTACCTGCTACAAACCCTGATTTGCAGCACGCTGTTCTTTCGTTTTGGCCTCTATCAACAACTCGACCGTTTGCAGCTATTGGCGGTCGTCCCCCTGGTGTGGCTGGCTAACCTGTTGTTTTCCACGCTGTGGCTGCGTTACTTCGCACAGGGCCCGATGGAATGGCTATGGCGCAAGCTGACTTCCCTTGCCGCGGGCGAAAGTCTCCGTCAGCCGACAAAATGAGATCTGGCGCAGGTAGGTTAAAAAATTGTATGTAAACGTTTTCTTTCCTGTGACGGAATTCACGCTGAGGAGGATGACAAACGGGGTAGGATAACGCCACTGTCTACTCTGTCGACCTCGGGACGTTTCATGAATTCTGTGCATTCAACCACCATTCGCGATGTGGCGAAGCGTGCGGGTGTGTCCGTCGCTACCGTCTCGCGAGTGCTGAACAACAGTGCCCTGACCAGCAAAGAGACCCGCGAACAGGTGCTGAAGGCGGTGGCGGAACTGGGTTATCGGCCAAACGCCAACGCGCAGGCATTGGCTACCCAGAGCAGTGAAACGCTGGGCGTGGTGGTGATGGATGTCTCCGATCCGTTCTTCGGCGCGTTAGTGAAAGCGGTAGACACGGTGGCGCAGCAAAACCATAAATATCTGCTGATCGGCAACAGTTACCATCAGGCGGACAAAGAGCGTCATGCCATCGAGGTGCTGATCCGTCAACGCTGCAATGCCTTGATTGTTCATGCAAAAGCGTTAGATGACGCAGAACTGATCGCCTTTATGGATCAGATCCCGGGCATGGTGTTAATTAACAGAATTGTAACGGGCTATGAGCACCGCTGCGTTGGCCTGAACAATGTGTTTGGCGCTGAAGTTGCCATGCGCTTGCTGCTCTCACAGGGGCATCAGCGGATCGGTTATCTGGGCTCCGATCACCCTATCGAAGACGGCCCGCTGCGCCAGCAAGGCTATAGCCAAGCTATGGCCGCAGCCGGTTTTTCCCCACCGGATAGCTGGCGGGCTTACGGCTCACCGGACCTGCAAGGCGGTGAAGCGGCAATGGTTGAACTGCTGGGCCGCAACCTGCACCTGAGCGCTGTGTTCGCCTATAACGATGCCATGGCCGCTGGCGCCATGGCGGTGCTGAAAGAAAACGGTATCACGGTACCGCAGCATTTCTCGCTGGTGGGGTTTGATGATATCCCGATTGCCCGCTATACCAGCCCCAAGCTAACCACCATCCGTTATCCGATCGTTTCAATGGCCACCCTGGCTACCGAGCTGGCGCTTAAGGGCGCTGCCGGGCAGCTTGAGCCTCAGGCTTCACACCTGTTTATGCCGACGCTGGTACGCCGCCATTCTGTCGCGCCGTGGCAAAGTGAGGCTTCGGTCACTCTCTGAACATTTAATATTGTGTAACCGTTTTCAATCTGTGAGAAAATTCACAGATTATTAACATAGTGCCGTCTATGCTCTAGTCGTTTTCCAGCGCAAAGGCTCTTGCCAGCCAAGCTTTTAATCTGGCGCTGACACAGCATCACAGGAATAACAAGCAACACGGATGACAGGAATTCTTTTGAAACTGCCACGCCCAACTGTGTGCATTGTGGCTAAAGGCTTAATACCGAGTACGACCCTCTACAAACCGGAGACAGACAATGAATAAGAAGGTTTTCACCCTGGCCGCGCTGGCCGCAAGCATGATGTTTGGCGCAGCTGCGCATGCTGATACCCGCATTGGCGTCACGATTTACAAATATGACGACAACTTTATGTCGGTGGTGCGCAAGGCGATCGAGAAAGATGCCAAAGCTTCTCCGGATGTCACGCTGCTGATGAATGACTCACAGAATGACCAGTCCAAGCAGAATGACCAGATCGACGTACTGATTGCCAAAGGCGTAAAAGCGCTGGCAATCAACCTGGTGGACCCAGCCGCCGCACCGGTGGTGATTGACAAGGCACGTGCCAACGATATCCCGGTGGTATTCTACAACAAAGAACCTTCCCGCAAGGCGTTGGATAGCTACGACAAAGCTTATTACGTTGGTACCGACTCTAAAGAGTCTGGCGTGATCCAGGGCGAACTGATTGCCAAACACTGGAAAGCCAACCCAGCCTGGGATCTGAACAAAGACGGCCAGATCCAATATGTGCTGTTGAAAGGTGAGCCGGGCCACCCGGATGCAGAAGCGCGTACCACCTACGTGATCAAAACGCTGAATGAAAAAGGCGATAAGACTCAGCAACTGCAGATGGACACCGCGATGTGGGATACCGCTCAGGCTAAAGACAAGATGGACGCCTGGTTATCTGGCCCTAATGCCAACAAGATCGAAGTGGTAATCGCCAACAACGATGCGATGGCAATGGGGGCGGTTGAAGCCCTGAAAGCTCATAACAAGAGCAGCATTCCGGTCTTTGGTGTCGATGCCCTGCCAGAAGCACTGGCAATGGTGAAATCCGGAGCGATGGCCGGTACCGTGCTGAACGATGCCGACAATCAGGCGAAGGCGACCTTCGATCTGGCGAAGAACCTGGCCGCGGGCAAACCTGCTGCCGACGGCACCCAATGGAAGATCGTCGATAAAATCGTGCGTATTCCTTACGTGGGTGTAGATAAAGATAACCTGTCTCAGTTCGTGAAATAAACCGAGATAGAGAGAAATGCCCCCACTGTTTTCTCAGTGGGGGAACTTATTAGAAGAACCCGTTAATTCTCCACTGCTGCAAGCCAGCTTGGGAGAGTGCTGGTTCCAGAATTAGCCAGGACTATTTATGGCCGAAAACTCTCGTGAGTGGCTACTGGAAATGACGGATATCAGTAAGTCGTTTCCTGGCGTAAAGGCATTAGACAAAGTGAATTTACGCGTACGTCCAAACTCCATTCATGCACTAATGGGGGAGAACGGCGCCGGAAAATCCACCTTATTAAAATGTCTGTTTGGCATTTATAAAAAAGACTCCGGCAGTATTCTGTTTCAGGGTCAGGAAGTCGATTTCAAAAGTTCCAAAGAGGCGTTGGAGCAGGGGGTTTCGATGGTGCACCAGGAACTGAACCTGGTGTTGCAACGTACCGTGATGGACAACATGTGGCTGGGGCGCTACCCGACCAAAGGGCTGTTTGTCGATCAGGACAAGATGTACAAAGACACCAAGGAAATTTTCGACGAGCTGGATATCGATATCGATCCCCGCGCCAAAGTCGGCACGCTGTCGGTATCCCAGATGCAGATGATCGAAATTGCCAAGGCGTTCTCCTACAACGCTAAAATTGTGATTATGGATGAGCCAACCTCTTCTCTGACCGAGAAGGAGGTGAATCATCTGTTCACCATTATCCGTAAGCTGAAAGAGCGTGGCTGCGGCATCGTGTATATCTCGCACAAGATGGAAGAGATCTTCCAGCTATGCGATGAAATCACCGTTCTGCGCGACGGCCAATGGATCGCTACCCAGCCGCTGGAAGGGCTGGATATGGACAAGATTATCTCGATGATGGTTGGGCGTTCGCTGAGCCAGCGTTTCCCCGATCGTCAGAATACGCCGGGTGAGGTGATTTTAGAGGTGAAAGGCCTGACCTCGTTGCGCCAGCCTTCGATCCGCGATATCTCTTTCGATCTGCATCAGGGGGAGATCCTGGGCATTGCCGGGCTGGTGGGCGCCAAGCGTACCGACATTGTGGAAACCCTGTTTGGCATCCGCGAGAAGGTGGCTGGCACCATCAAGCTGCACGGTAAAAATATCAACAATAACAGTGCGAACGAAGCCATCAACCACGGTTTTGCCCTGGTGACGGAAGAACGTCGCTCCACCGGTATTTATGCCTATCTGGATATTGGTTTTAACTCGTTGATCTCCAATATCCGTCAATACAAAAACAAAATGGGCCTGCTGGATAACAGCCGGATGAAAAGCGACACCCAATGGGTGATCGATGCCATGCGGGTGAAAACGCCGGGCCACCATACCAATATCGGTTCGCTTTCCGGTGGTAATCAGCAAAAGGTGATCATTGGCCGCTGGCTGCTGACACAGCCGGAAATCCTGATGATGGATGAGCCAACGCGCGGTATCGACGTGGGGGCCAAGTTTGAAATTTACCAGTTAATGACCGAGTTGGCGAAGAAGGGCAAGGGGATCATTATAATCTCTTCCGAAATGCCGGAGCTTTTGGGAATTACCGACAGAATATTGGTGATGAGTAATGGTCAGGTTGCGGGCATTGTGAATACCAAACAGACCTCGCAAAATGAAATATTGCGGCTAGCCTCCTTGCATCTTTAAGGATCGTAATTATGAGCGCACTGAATAAAAAAACCTTGTTCACCTATTTTAAAGAAGGTGGCATTTATCTGGTCCTGTTGGTGTTACTGGCGATTATTATTATCCAGGACCCGACCTTTTTAAGCCTGATGAACCTGAGTAATATCCTGACCCAGTCCTCGGTGCGTATTATCATTGCGCTGGGCGTGGCCGGGCTGATCGTCACGCAGGGGACAGACCTTTCCGCCGGGCGTCAGGTAGGGTTGGCAGCGGTAATTGCCGCGACCCTGCTGCAATCGATGGATAACGTCAACAAAGTGTTCCCGCATATGGAAACCTGGTCGATCCCGCTGGTGATCTTGCTGGTTTGCGCCGTGGGTGCGGTGATTGGCCTGGTCAACGGCTTGATTATCGCCTACCTCAACGTGACGCCGTTTATCACCACGTTGGGCACCATGATCATCGTTTATGGGATTAACTCCCTGTATTACGATTACGTGGGCGCTTCACCGGTGGCCGGTTTCGATCCGAAATTCTCCACCTTTGCCCAAGGGTTCTTGCGATTCGGTGACTTCAAGCTGTCATATATCACCTTCTACGCCATTATTGCGATCGCCTTTGTCTGGGTGCTTTGGAATAAAACTCGCTTTGGCAAGAATATCTTCGCCATCGGTGGTAACCCTGAAGCGGCGAAAGTCTCTGGCGTCAACGTCCCGCTGAACCTGATCATGATTTATGCGCTGTCTGGGGTGTTCTATGCCTTTGGTGGCTTGCTGGAAGCGGGGCGTATCGGTAGCGCCACCAACAACCTCGGCTTTATGTATGAACTGGATGCTATCGCGGCCTGTGTGGTCGGCGGGGTGTCGTTCGCCGGTGGGGTTGGTACGGTGCTGGGCGTGGTGACCGGGGTGATCATCTTTACCGTCATCAACTACGGCCTGACCTATATCGGCGTGAACCCTTACTGGCAGTACATCATCAAGGGTAGCATTATCATCTTCGCGGTAGCGCTGGACTCCCTGAAGTACGCCAAGAAAAAATAAGTCTGTTTTATGCTTTACGATAACGGCCAGCATCTGCTGGCCGTTTTTGAACTGTACGGGTAAAATCAAAAAATAAAAACGATAATATCGATGTTTTTAGTCAACTGGTGATATTTTATTGATATTAAAATTTTTAACGAATGAGATGATAAACGCCGTCAATTTCATCAGAAATCCTGAATCCGGCGGCCTTCGCGGATTTCAAAGAGGCAACATTAGATACTTTAATCTCTGCATAAAGTTTGTCCTTAGTCTCATGACAGACTTTACAAACGATTGCTTTTGCTAAGCCCAAACCGCGGTGTTCAGGAGATACTGTCCATGATAATTCGACCAAACCGTTGTCAAGCTCATCTTTCCGGACAGTACCGACTGCAACACCACAAAGCTCAACAATTAATATTTTCCTGTGTTTATTGTTAAGGCTATCTTTTAACCATTTAACATGGCTAGATAAAGTGAGTAGACCCATATTGTGGCTCGATACTCTTGTTGTTTCATCATTTCTCCAGTCTAGTAGTAACTGTGCATCTTCTAATGTTGCTTCGCGGAATATTAAGTTCATTACTAAGCCTCTCACAATATTTTTACTGTAGGATACATGAAACAATTCTGACGTCACAAATTTTGTACAAACAGTCGGCAACGGTGTGGGGAAGTATTAGAGCAAACCTAAGGGGTCTTTGCCTTCACCTGTGCCTTAAGCTTTTCTGCCGCCAGCTTGTGCTCCAGCTCCACCAACTGCTCCGGAGACACCGCCGGGTAACCCGGTGCATCTTCCGGCACCTTGTGCATCGCAGATATCGGGATTAATGGGCCAAGGAAGCGGGGCTCACGCTTGAGGATATACAGATCGGTCAAGGCTCCCAGGCGGGCAAAGATCTCGCGCACGCGTACCGTCATCATGTTTTTTGGCGAAGGTACCGCATAGCATTGCGCCTGGATGCCCATATGCAGGGCGATAAACAGGGCGCGCTCGCAGTGGAAACGCTGGGTGATGATGATAAAGTCGTTGGTATCGAACACCTTGCGCGTACGGACGATGGAGTCGAGGGTACGGAAACCGGCATAGTCGAGCACGATATCGCTAGGCGCAACGCCAGCGGCCAGCAAATCGCGGCGCATGGTCATCGGTTCGTTGTAGCTTTGCTGGGCATTATCGCCGCTCAGCAGCAGGTACTTCACCTTACCGCTGTTATAGGCGTTGATCGCCCCTTGAATACGGTAGCGGTAATATTGGTTAAGCACGCCGGTACGGTAATATTTGGAGGTGCCAAGCACCACCCCCACCTGACGGTGTGGTAGCGTTTGCATTTCTTCGTAAATGTAAGGCGCGGTTTTCCAACTTATCCAGCGATCGAGCGCGATAGCCGACAGCATCAGCACCGAAATGATGATGAACAGGCTAATTATCAGGCGTTTCCACATGTTGATGCCTTGCGCGAACGAGGGCTAAAGTAAGACTCAAGGCTACTTTACCTGCTCGGCAGACGCAAGCGGCGTGCCGGTTAGCGCAGTTATTACGCTGCATTTTTCAGCAAAATCTGGTCTTGGCGTGATAACCGGGCCTGACTAACAGGCCCGGTGAGGAACTTAGAACGATGTACGCTTGTAGATACGATACTGCGGGCGCCAGAAGTTATGTTCAATGGCTTTAGACAACGCTTCTTCCGACGTCACCACTGCTACACCCTGCAACTGAGCGGCTTTGCCCACTTCCATCGCGATGCATTTGGATACGCCCTGAATATCATCGATATTCGGCAGCAGTGCGCCGTGGCCATCGGTAGCCAGCGGAGAGCAGTCGGCCAGGGCACGGCTGGCGGCCATCAGCATGGCATCGGTGACCCGTTTTGCCCCAGCAGCCAGTACGCCAAGGCCAATCCCCGGGAAGATATAGGAGTTGTTGCACTGGGCAATAGGGAACAACTGGTCTTTATAGGTTACCGGTGAGAACGGGCTGCCGGTGGCGACCAGTGCGGCACCGTCGGTCCAGTTGATGATATCTTCTGGACGGGCTTCCACGCGAGAGGTTGGGTTGGACAGCGGCATCACGATCGGGCGCTCGCAATGCTTATGCATCTCACGGATCAGCTCTTCGGTAAACAGCCCCGGCTGGCCAGAGACGCCGATCAGCACGGTCGGCTTGGCGTTGCGCACCACTTCCAGCAGGGAGATCGCATCACTCTCCACCTGCCATTGCTCCAGATTGGCACTTTTCTGCACCAGCTTGCTCTGGAAATCGAGCAGATTCGGCAACTTATCCGTCAGCAGGCCAAAACGGTCAACCATAAACACGCGAGAGCGGGCTTCTTCTTCGCTCAGCCCTTCGGACTTCATCTGGGCGATGATCTGCTCGGCAATCCCACAGCCTGCGGATCCCGCCCCCAGGAAGGCGACGGTTTGATCGCGCAGTTGGCTGCCAGCGGCACGGCTGGCGGCAATCAGGCTGCCCAGCGTCACGGCGGCGGTGCCTTGGATATCGTCGTTAAAGCAGCACAGTTCGTCACGATAGCGATTAAGCAGCGGTGTGGCGTTGTTCTGGGCGAAATCTTCAAACTGCAACAGCACGTTCGGCCAACGGCGTTTTACCGCCTGGATGAACTCTTCCACAAAGGCGTGATATTCATCACCAGATATACGCGGATGACGCCACCCCATATAGAGCGGATCGTTCAGGCGTTGCGGGTTGTTGGTGCCCACGTCCAGCACCACCGGCAAGGTATAGGCCGGGCTTATGCCGCCACAGGCGGTGTACAGGGAGAGTTTACCGATCGGAATACCCATGCCCCCGATGCCCTGGTCGCCCAGGCCAAGGATGCGTTCACCGTCGGTGACCACAATCACCTTAACGTTCTGCTTGGTGGCGTTTTGCAACATATCGTCGATGCGATCGCGGTTCGGGTAGGAGATAAACAGCCCACGTGCGCGGCGATAGATATCGGAGAAATGCTCACAGGCTTCACCCACGGTTGGCGTATAGATGATGGGCATCATCTCGCTCAGGTGCGAATCCAGCAGGCGATAGAACAGCGTTTCGTTGGTGTCCTGGATATTACGCAGGTAGATGTGCTTGTCGTTATCGTTCTTGAAATCCTGATACTGACGGTAAGCGCGTTCCACCTGTTCTTCGATGGTTTCTATCGCTTCCGGCAGCAAGCCGTGCAGGTTGAAGTTACTGCGTTCTTCTTCGGAAAAGGCGCTGCCTTTATTCAGCAACGGGAACTCCAACAGAATGGGGCCAGCGTAGGGGATGTAGAGAGGGCGTTTGCTTTCGTATTCCAGTTCCATCAGTTTTACTCTTTGCCTAGGGTAAGCTTATTACTGCCGATCCTAAGATATCGGCAAAATATGTACAGCATTTGTTAGTAATTAATGAGGAATTGTCGTTTATTGCTGGTTTTTTAGCCGGATTGCGGCGGAGCACGATGGCTCCGCCTGAGGGATCAGAAGGTGATGCGTTGGACGTCTTGGCAACCCAAGGCCGCCAGGGTGGCCGTTGTAGCATCCCACTGGGTCAGAATTGCGCCTTCTGCTTCTGCCAATACGGCACGGTGGATTTTCTGGCAATCGCCACCGGAGACATTCATCAGGATCAGTGCGGCCTGCAATGGCGGCAGGCTAGGGTTGAATGCGGCGTTTTCTGCATAGCGGCCAGCGTAAACCTTGCCGTCTTCTGCTTCCAGCGCTACGCCGCTATGGGCGGTGCTGTAAGGGGCATGGCTGCGGTTGGCGGCATCCAGGGCAGCTTTCGCCAGTTCATCATCCAGCGTCAGTTGGAAACCGTGATCGACCGGATCCATCAGCAACTCGCTGATTTGCAGATCTTTCGGGCCGAAGGAGTAAGGCAGGTAATCACCCAGCGTGGCGGTCGCCCGTGCAGGCAAGTGGATCTCCAACTCGGTGCCGCTGTTAAGCTCATTCATAAACTGGCGGCAGTGGCCACAGGGTGAGTAGTTGACAGTGACCGCAACCAGTTTGGCTTCGCCACGCAACCAGGCATGAGTGACAGCACACTGTTCCGCGTGCACGGTTTGTTGCATAGGTGCACCACGGAATTCCATGTTGCCACCAAAATACCAGTTGCCACTGACGCCACGAGCGACAGCCCCAACGTGAAAATGCGAAATCGGCGTTAACGAGCAGGCCGCCGCCAATGGCAGCAGAGCAAAGGCCAGAGCATCGTCATCCAACCCGCACTGTTGCTTGATCGCCGCAATCTGCTCGGCCTTGAACATGGCTGCGAAATCAGGCGCATCTAAATAAGGCAGCAGGGCGGATTGCAGGGCCGTTGGCAATTCGCCGTAGGCAGTTTGAAAGCGCGAGTGCATAAGAAGTCTCTCTACAAGTTAACGGGTTAACATTCTAGGCAACCGGCCCACAATAAAGTGTGACTAATATCTATTTTTTAATGAAACAGATGCAATGAAACTTATAAATGCGAGATGTATCGCGGGTTTTTAGTCGTTAACCAAACAGCCGCAGCAGTATCGGGAACACGAACGGCGCAGTCAGCGAGGTAATAATCCCGCAGATAACCAGAGCCAGCGAACTGAAGGCGCCCTGTTGGTAATCCATTTCTACGCAGCGTGCGGTACCCAACGCATGCGAGGCGGTCCCCATCGCCAAACCGCGCGATGAATTGGTGTTGATCCGCAACAGGCTAAGCAGCGAATGGCCAAAAACCGCCCCCAGAATACCGACAAAAATCACGCACACCGCGCTGATGGCCGGGATGCCGCCAATCGACTCGGCTACCGCCATGGCTATCGGGGTCGTCACCGATTTTGGCAAGATCGAGGCGGCAATTTCGGGCTTGGCCCCCATCAGCAGGGCAATGGCACCGCCGCTGATCATCGCGGTCATGCTGCCAATAAAGCAGACGGTGATGATGGATTTCCAACGCGCGCGGATCTGATGGATCTGCTCGTATAGCGGAAAGGCAAGGGCGACCACCGCCGGTTGCAGCAGATCGTTGAGGATTTTGCTGCCTTGAAAATAGCGTTCATAAGGAATGCCGGTCAGCAACAGCAGCGGGATAATCACCGCCATCGAGACCAATAATGGGTTCAGCAACGGCATATGGAGCTTTTGCGCCAGCTTGCGTGCCGCGTAAAACACCACCAGGGTCAGCGGCAAGGACCACCAGATATTTTGCATCATTGCTCATCCCCCGCATCTTTTGCTTTACCGAGGATGGGACGCTCGCGGTGGAAGTAATGTGAAGTATAGCCAACCACCACAAACACCAGCAGCGTACTGATCAGGCAAGACACGATCAGCGGAGCCAGATCGTCAACTATCTGGTCGTAATACTTCATGATACCGACGCCGATTGGCACGAACAGCAGCACCATATAGCGGATAAACAGATGGCAGCCGGGCTTGACCCATTTGGCCGGGAGAATTTGTGAGGAGAGCAGGGCAAACAGGATCAACATTCCGATAATGCTGCCGGGTATGGCGATCGGCAGCAGCGCCGAAATGGCGTTACCGGCGAACAGGCTGAGGTAGATCAGCACGATCGCCCTGACATATTTCCAACACAGGTTAAATAGGTTGTCCATAGTGCATTCTCGTTGATGTTGACGCATTCATCATACAATTAAACTGTGAGCTACGCCACAAAACGCATCATGAATTCTCGCTATGCCTATCATGCCATTTTGGCAAGATTGTGGCCCGTCTTAAGTGTAGCGGGCCAGGCTATTCCGCGCTGCTCAGGCTGGCAAGCGGCTTTTGCTGTTCCGCCAACCGATGGCCGAGGAAGAAGAACAGCAGGCTGAACAACGCAGCGGCGATCAACACCAGGAACATTACCGGCGGTGGCGCATAGCTCAGCAGGAAGCCGCACATCACCGGGTTGATGGCTCCCCCCAGATTACTCAGGCTCTGCACGCCGTAATAGCTGCCTTTCAGGTGCGGCGGGGCGATAAAATCGATAAACATATATTCGACCGGAATGACGATGATTTCCCCCAGGGTAAAAATCGCCATGGCCAGCACCCATAGCCATATCGAAAGGCCCGCCAGCATAAAGCCGATCAGCCCCAGGACGAAGAACAGCGTGCCCAGCATCAGCCAGCGCAGCATGTTGTCCTGGCGCATACCGCGGCTCAGCAGATACTGCAGGGCGATTACGATGCAGGCGTTGACGATCATCACCACGCCAATCACTTTGTATGCAAATTCGGCATCGCTAACGATGATCAGATACTGCGACAGATAGCCGGTAAATTGGCCAAACACCACCGCGCCTAACGTGCTGCCAAGGGTGAAATAAATCAGCCGCCGATCGCCGCGTAGCACATTCAACGTCTGGCGGAAGTTGAGAACCGACGGTGGAGTGTTGCCGGTGTCTTCTATCGGTGGCGATGGATAGTTGCGCAGGCGGAAGCTCAGGGTGATCACCGTCAGTAATGCCAACCCGCCGGACAGGTAGAATGGCAGCAGTGGGCTGTACCCGGCTACCATCACTCCCAATGATGAGCCGACGGCCCAACCAACGTTCACCAGCGTATAGTTGATCGAGAAGGCCTTGATACGTTGGTTTACCGGCAGCCAACTGGCAAAGCAGGCCTTGATGGCGATGCTGAGCACCGCATAGGCGGTATGTAAGATGGCTAGCACCAAGATAACGCCAGCGGGGTGCGTGACCCATGGGATAGCAAAAAAGCTCAGCGAAAATAGCAGGATGGCGAGCAGTATCAACGGATTTTTATTAAAGCGATCGACCAGATAGCCGCCATAAAAGCTGCTGATGATACCGATAGTCAGGCTGACGCCCAAGATAATGCCCACGCTTTTCGGCAGCAGGTGGAAGTGCTCGGTCAGGTAAATGGTGATAAAGGGCAGCGTGACGCCACGGCCTATGGTCAGCACCAGCGAACTTGCCAGCAATATCTTAATCAGTGGGGGGAATCCCTTCATAACCAAACCTGTTGATGCATACAGTTATTACGCCAGTGCAACTACAGTAGCTTATTTTGTGATGCAGAGAAGGGGGGAACGGAAAAATTGTTTAAAAAAAAGAGGCTACGTCTGTAGCCCCTCGGTAAAACAGCATTATTTACCGGATTTAGCCTGCAGGGTAGCAAACCAGGGTTGGATGAAATCTTCGCTGCTGCCCCAGCCTGGAATAATTTTACTCAGTGAAGCTACGTTGATTGGGCCAGTCTGGCTGACCAGCAAGGCCTGCGGGATGGCGGCGGCTTTAAACTGATAGGTGGCAGGCGTTGGCTCACCCGCCAGCTTGTTGGCAATCAGGCGTAGGTTGACGGCCCCGATCAGCTTGGTATCTACCGCAACGCTGACCTTCCACGGGCTACCGGCTTCGCGCATCAGTTGCAGATCCTGGTTGGAGATATCGATGCTGTAGAGTTTGATCTCGGTGCGGCCATTTTCTTGCAGCGCCTTATAGGCTCCCTGGCTGAAGGCATCCCAGGTGCCCCAGATGGCATCAATTTTACCTTTCGGGTATTTGGCCAGCACCGCACCGACTTTATTGGCGGTATCGCCCTGGACGTCGGAAGATACCGCCCCGATCGATTCCAACTCATGAATACCCGGATTTTGCTTGAGTAACTGCTGGTAAGCGGCCTGGCGGCGCTCCATCGGCGGGAAGCCTGCAACCCACAGCTTGATAATGTTGGCCTTGCCATCGAAGTCTTTAATCAGCTGGCCGAAGGATTCATTGGCCAGCGAGACATCATCCTGTTGGGAAACGGTGACGCCGGGGATCTCGCCGCTAACGTCGGTATCAAAGGCCGATACCGCGATACCTGCCGCAGCGATGCGCTTGACCAGATCGGTGGAATAGGGCGCGCGACCTTGAGAAAGAATGATGCCGTCATACTTCTGGCTGATGGCCTGGTTAACGAAGTCCTGAAAACGCGCGTCATCACCGTTGCTCAGGAAGGTATCGACCTTGAAACCGAGCTTGCGCCCCTCCTGGATTGCTCCGGCCAAAAACTGGGTGGTGTTGTCATCGGAACCCAGGTTACGGATCACCGCGACGCGGATCTGCCCTTGATGCTGGGCAATAGCGTCAGGAACGGGGGCAAGCGTGGCTTCTGCGGCCAGCAGGGGCAGGCAGGTCAGCAGGCTGAGGGCGAGCAGTGAGGTCTTTATCATTTTCATTATTGGCTCCGAAGCAGGTGAAGAGTTCCTGGTAAAATTGGATGTATGGCTGTCTTTATGTCTGGATGTCTATTCTGTGCGATGCAGCATCATAACCAGATGCCCGGCAATTGGGAATCCACCGGCTTATGAATTTTTCTCAGGTGTTATAACGATTGGTTTGGATGAGGTACGCAGTTTTGGCAGGAGGCTATGGCTGACCCTCTTTTGCAAGGGTAGCGTTGTTGCGGAGGTCGCTATGACAAAAACAACAACCTTAACCAAAGCCCGTCGATTGCGGGCTTGCATGACGGATGCCGAAAAATTTTTGTGGTTACAGCTGCGCGATCGCCGCTTGGCGGGGTTTAAGTTTCGACGGCAATTTCCGATTGGGCCTTTCTTTGCCGATTTTGCGTGCTGGCAGGCGAAGCTGATTGTTGAGCTGGATGGTGGTCAGCATTCGGTGCAGGCGGCTTATGACCAGCAGCGCACAAGCTTTCTAAAACGCCAGGGATTTACCGTGATTCGTTTTTGGAACGATGAAGTATTGCGCAATTGGGAGGGGGTGAGGCAGGTGATTTTATGGAATTTACAGCGCAAGATATCCCCTTATTCTAGCCGTTGAGATTGCCCCTCACCCCAACCCTCTCCCACAGGGAGAGGGAGCTGTCCGGAGCATATAGTTAGCCCGTGCTGCTTCGGAAAGTAAGGAGTAAATAGAAGCTAGGCATTACTAGATCGGAAAGAAATGAAGAAAGAAATGAATAAGAAGAAAGGTTGGGTATGACCCAGAGAAACCAGCGAACTCGATCAGTCCCCTCTCCCTGTGGGAGAGGGTTAGGGTGAGGGGACTTTGCTTGATATTACAAAAGTTTATTTAACCTGCATACCAGGCTGTGCGCCGCTGTCCGGGCTGAGCAGGAAGATCTCCTTGCCGCCAGGGCCAGCCGCCATCACCATCCCTTCGGAAACGCCAAAGCGCATTTTACGCGGCGCCAGGTTGGCCACCATAATCGTCAAACGCCCTTCCAGCAGTGAAGGATCAGGGTAGGCAGAGCGGATACCGGAGAAGATCTGGCGTGATTCACCGCCCAGATCCAATTGCAGCTTCAGCAGCTTGTCGGAACCTTCAACAAACTCGGCGCTCTTGATCAGCGCGATACGCATATCGACCTTGGCGAAATCGTCAAAGCTGATGGTGTCCTGAATCGGATCGTCTGCCAGCGGGCCGCTGACAACTTTCTGGCTGGCGGCCAGATCTTCTTTTGATGCATTTACCATTTCATTCACTTTGTCGAGATCGATACGGTTGAACAACGCTTTGAAGGTGCTCACCTGATGGCCCAGCAGCGGCTGCTCAATGCCATCCCAGCTCAGTTCGCAGTTGAGGAACGCTTCGGCACGTTCGGTCAACGCAGGCAGTACCGGCTTCAGGTAGGTCATCAGCACGCGGAACAGGTTGATGCCCATCGAACAGATAGCTTGCAGATCGGCGTCGCGGCCTTCTTCTTTCGCTACTACCCAAGGAGCCTGCTCATCGACATAGCGGTTGGCCAGATCGGCCAGCGCCATGATTTCGCGGATCGCCCGGCTGGTTTCACGGCTGGCATAGGCCTGCGCAATGCTGGTGGCAGCATCAACAAAGGTCTGGTACAGCGCAGGGTCGGCCAGGTGGTCGGCTAACTGCCCGGCAAAACGCTTGTTGATAAAGCCAGCGTTACGGGAAGCCAGGTTGACCACTTTGTTCACGATATCCGCATTCACGCGCTGCACGAAGTCTTCCAGATTCAGGTCGATATCGTCGATGCGTGAAGAGAGCTTGGCGGCGTAGTAATAACGCAGGCAATCGGCATCCAGGTGCTTGAGGTAGGTGCCTGCTTTAATGAAGGTGCCGCGCGACTTGGACATCTTGGCGCCGTTCACCGTCACATAGCCGTGCACAAACAGGCTGGTAGGCTTGCGGAAATCGCTGCCTTCCAACATCGCCGGCCAGAACAGGCTGTGGAAGTAGACAATATCTTTACCGATGAAGTGATACAGCTCGGTAGTGGAGTCTTTACGCCAGAACTCGTCGAAATCCAGATCGCCGCGTTTGTCGCACAGGTTCTTGAACGAGCCCATGTAACCGATTGGCGCATCCAGCCAGACGTAGAAATACTTGCCTGGGGCATCCGGAATTTCGAAGCCGAAATACGGCGCATCGCGGGAGATATCCCACTGTTGCAGGCCGGACTCGAACCATTCCTGCATCTTGTTTGCCACCTGCTCTTGCAGTGCGCCGGAGCGAGTCCAGGCCTGCAACATGTCGCTGAAAGCGGGCAGGTCGAAGAAATAGTGCTCAGAATCACGCATTTCCGGGGTAGCACCGGAAACCACGGATTTAGGGTCGATCAGCTCGGTTGGGCTGTAGGTTGCGCCACAAACTTCGCAGTTATCGCCATATTGATCCGGAGATTTACATTTCGGGCAGGTGCCCTTCACAAAACGATCCGGCAGGAACATGCCTTTCTCGGGATCGTAAAGCTGAGAAATGGTGCGTCGCTTGATATGGCCGTTCTCTTTCAAGCGGCCATAGATCACACCTGACAGTTCGCGGTTTTCTTCGCTATGGGTCGAATGATAATTCTCATAGCTGATGCCAAAACCGGCGAAATCCTGTTGGTGCTCGCGGCTCATTTCCGCGATCATCTCTTCTGGCGGGATACCCATCTGCTGCGCTTTGAGCATGATTGGCGTACCGTGCGCGTCATCCGCACAGATGAAATGAACTTCGTTGCCGCGCATTCGTTGGTAACGAACCCAGATATCTGCCTGGATGTGCTCGAGCATGTGGCCGAGATGGATGGAACCATTTGCGTACGGTAGCGCGCACGTCACCAATAATTTTTTCGCGACTTGAGCCATAATGAAAAGTTGCTTTCTTTAATGAGTGAAAAGGGTCTTTGATGTTACCCGATCGCGCTCTCTGCTGCTAGGGCGGTTTCTTTCGGGTTATACGAGCGAGTTACCCTGCAGTTCTGATATGCTTATCGGGTTGCTACCCATTACAAAATCAAGGAGCCGGGATGAACGCCAAATCCCCTGAGCAGACCAACCCTGAAGTTCTGCGCGCCCTGGTGACCGGAGTATTGGCCGCCTTCGAACACCCGACGTTAAAAAACAACCTTACCGCACTGAAAGCCATTCACCACTGCACGCTGCTGGACAATGTCCTGCATATCGAATTGGTTATGCCGTTTGCCTGGCAAAGCGGGTTTGAGGCGCTGAAAGAATCGGTAAGCGCCGAACTGCTGCGCGTGACCGGCGTTCAGGCTATCGAATGGAAGCTGAAACACGATATCACTACCTTGAAGCGTGCCAACGACCAGGCCGGTGTAAAAGGCGTGCGTAACATTATTGCCGTCAGTTCAGGCAAAGGCGGGGTGGGGAAATCCAGCACCGCGGTCAACCTGGCACTGGCGCTGATCGCTGAGGGTGCCAAAGTGGGGATCCTGGATGCGGACATTTATGGCCCGTCGATCCCTAACATGCTGGGCACTGAACATGAGCGCCCAACCTCGCCGGACGGCCAGCATATGGCTCCGATCATGGCGCACGGTTTAGCGACCAACTCTATCGGCTACCTGGTGACCGACGACAACGCCATGGTGTGGCGTGGGCCGATGGCCAGCAAGGCGCTGCTGCAACTGTTGCAGGATACGCTGTGGCCGGACCTGGATTATCTGGTGCTGGATATGCCGCCAGGCACCGGGGATATCCAACTGACCCTGTCGCAGAATATCCCGGTGACCGGTGCGCTGGTGGTGACAACGCCCCAGGATATCGCCCTGCTTGATGCTGCCAAAGGCATTGTGATGTTTGAAAAGGTGCATGTGCCGGTATTGGGCATCGTTGAGAACATGAGCATGCATGTGTGCAGCAACTGTGGGCATCACGAGCCAATTTTCGGCACCGGTGGGGCAGAGAAGCTGGTGCAGAAATACCATAGCCGCCTGTTGGGGCAGATGCCGTTGCATATCTCGTTGCGAGAAGATCTGGATCGCGGGCAACCGACCGTGGTCAGCCGCCCGGACAGCGAGTTTGCCGAGATGTACCGTCAACTGGCGGGGCGCGTCGCGGCTCAGATGTATTGGCAGGGGGAAGCTATTCCTACCGAGATCTCCTTCCGCGCTCTGTGATTGCCCTGCATTAAATTGTTAGTTTAGTGCTCTCCCCCTCACCCCAACCCTCTCCCCAAAAAGGAGAGGGAGCTGTATGGAGTCGTGTGGAGGAGGGATTATTCTTTCGACATTATTGTGTTTAGTTGCTGAATTAACGTTGTGGCACGTTCTGTTCCCTCTCCCTGTGGGAGAGGGTTAGGGTGAGGGGCCATTAACGGCTCAGAGGTGCTGAAACCTGTGGGTTTTTGTGCAAATCAGCCCGGACAAAAGGTTTTTCTACCGGCGCAATGGTCACGGCAATCCTTTCCAGTAACCCCTGGGTCGGTGCCGCAGTGCCGGAATTGATCAGGACAATGGGCAGCGCCAGCGTAACGGCGATTTTGCGGTAGGACAGCCGCGGTGGTTGCGTGCCACGTTGCAGCATCAAGAAGGTGCTGCTGACGATAAAGCCGAGCGCCAGACCCGTGATCACCTCAGAAGTGGAATGGGCGTGGATCACCAAACGTGAATAACCGACTACGGCGGCCAACAGATAGCCGACGATCACCGCAGTACGCCTGACTGGCGACGAGAAACGCCCACAGAGTAACCACAGCAAAACCGGCCAGATACTCGCAGACAGAGCCGAGTGGCCGCTGAACCCGGTAAAATCCCAGTGGCGGCTGCCGATGCCCCAGCCCATAAACGCCAGCTTCGATACGCAGACTACGGCACCTACGCCGCCAAACAGCAGCATCCATTGCCAGGTTGGTTTTCTGCTGGTAGGGGACAGGAGTAGAATAATAAAGACGATGGCTGCGCAGGGCAGCAGCAGCATGCTGTCACCAAAAAAAGTCAGAAAATGCCAGTTCATGTGCGGTTGTACTCTAAGAAATAGGATCGAAGACGGTCTTGATGATGGCGTGAATTGTACCCTGAGTCGCCGATTTGCAGTAGCGTAAAAAATCTTAAATCCCCCGGCCAAAGAAAATCTGAGCGTTAATCTGGGGATTATCTCCCGTCTTACCGTCTAAACGCTGGCGCCTGAGGCGCTAACTCCCTATAATTGGCGTGTTTTACACCCCTTTCCCCACATTGAAATCAGGTCTTTAATTTTATGACTGACAAGTCGCATCAGTGCGTCATTATTGGTATAGCTGGCGCATCAGCCTCCGGAAAAAGCCTTATTGCCAGTACGTTATACCGCGAACTCCGCGATCAGGTTGGCGATCAACATATCGGTGTGATCCCGGAAGACAGTTACTACAAAGACCAGACGCACCTGACCATGGAAGAGCGGGTCAAAACCAACTATGACCACCCCAGCGCCATGGATCACAATCTGCTGTTCCAGCATCTGCAAATGCTGAAATCCGGCCAGGCGATTGAGCTGCCGCTGTATAGCTACACCGAACATACGCGTAAGAAAGAGACGATCCATCTCGAACCCAAGAAAGTCATCATCCTGGAAGGGATCCTGTTATTGACGGATATCCGCCTGCGCCAGGAAATGAACTTCTCGATCTTTGTCGATACCCCGCTGGATATTTGCCTGATGCGTCGTATGAAGCGCGACGTGAATGAACGTGGCCGCTCCATGGATTCCGTGATGGCGCAGTATCAGAAAACCGTCCGCCCAATGTTCCTGCAGTTTATTGAGCCTTCAAAGCAATACGCCGATATTATCGTACCGCGCGGAGGTAAAAACCGTATCGCGATAGATATCCTGAAGGCAAAAATCAGCCAATTCTTTGAATAAGTCATTAACAGGCCAGCCTGTTTTTGCTGGCCTTTAACGAACTATTTGAGCCCCGACATAGACCTTGAGCCCGTTGTGTGGCAATTTTCGTATAAGTTTATGCGCCTTGATGGAATGGAGAAAATAATGAGACTGTGCGACCGCGATATCGAAGCCTGGCTGGATAACGGAAAACTGGTGATTTCACCGCGTCCTCCCATTGAGCGTATTAACGGGGCCACAGTGGATGTCCGTCTGGGCAATCAGTTCCGCGTGTTCCGTGGCCATACCGCTGCCTTTATCGATCTCAGTGGCCCAAAGGATGAAGTGAGTGCTGCCCTCGACCGCGTAATGAGCGATGAAATCGTGCTGCCGGAAGGCGAAGCCTTCTTCCTCCATCCGGGGGAACTGGCGCTGGCGGTGACGCTGGAGTCGGTCACCATCCCTAACGATCTGGTTGGCTGGCTCGATGGCCGCTCTTCGTTAGCCCGCCTGGGATTGATGGTGCACGTTACCGCACACCGTATCGATCCCGGTTGGCAAGGCTGTATTGTGCTGGAGTTCTATAATTCAGGTAAGCTGCCGTTGGCATTACGCCCTGGCATGTTGATCGGTGCGCTGAGTTTCGAACCGCTTTCCGGGCCTGCTGCACGGCCATACAATAGCCGCCAGGACGCGAAATACAGGGATCAGCAAGGGGCCGTGGCCAGTCGTATTGACAAGGATTAACAGCGAACCGGTATTACGCTGACACGAGGATGGCATGAGAAGACTACTGACGACTTTGGTGATTTTGCTGGTGGTGCTGGTGGCGGGAATGTCTGCCTTGGTGCTGTTGGTTAATCCGAATGATTTCCGCAGCTATATGATCAAGAAGGTTGAGCAGAGCAGTGGCTATCATCTGACGCTGGAAGGCGACCTTCGTTGGCATGTCTGGCCGCAATTGAGCATTCTTGCCGGGCGAATGACGCTGACGGCGCCTGGGGCAGCGGCTCCTGCGGTTAGCGCAGATAATATGCGTCTGGATGTCAAACTGCTGCCGCTCCTTTCCCACCAGCTTTACGTCAAGCAGGTGATGCTGAAAAATGCCGTCATCCGTCTGACCCCCGATAGCGCAGAGCAAAGCCAACCCGATGCCCCTATCGCCCCCGGTGGTAACCAGGCGGATGATAGCTCGGGATCCTTGTGGAAATTTGATATCGACAACCTGCGGGTGGTGGATAGCCTGCTTATCTGGCAACGGGCCAACAACGAGCAGATTAACGTTCGCGATATCAATTTAACTTTGCAGCAGAATGAAAAGCATCAGGCGCAAATAGAGCTTTCCAGCCGGGTGAATCGCGACCAACGCGATCTGAGCTTCAACCTGGCGGCCAATCTCGATCTGCAACAGTTTCCCCGCCAGATAGGCGCGCAGGTCACGCAGTTTAGCTACCAGCTTGAGGGGGCAGATATTCTTGCCGGTGCCATCAAGGGGGAAGGGAGCGTACAGGCGGTTTATCAGCAGGCTTCGCAGCAGATTGCCTTGAGCCAACTGATGCTCAGTGCCAATGATAGCCAGTTGACGGGGAGTGTCAGCGCGCAGTTGGGGCCAGTGCCTGCCTATATCCTGGATCTCGGTGCCACACAGCTCAATCTGGATACACTCTCCGGCTGGCAGACAAAAAACCCTGATGAGGAGAAGCTGCCGCAGCCGGTGACCGCATCCCCAGTGATCGCCAATCAGGCGGACGATCCGCAACAGAATTTACAGGTGTTACGTGACTTTAATGCGCAGCTCAAGCTGAAGGCGGATCAGGTCATTTATCGTGGGATGTCGATTAATCAGTTGGCGGTGCAGGCAACCAACCAACAGGGATTAATGACGGTGACTACGCTGTCTGGCAAGTTGGCTGGCGGTGATTTCTCCCTGCCTGGCTCGATGGATGTGCGGGCTGATAAACCGCTGATCAATCTGCAGCCGCAGTTACGGCACATAGAGCTGGGTGAGGTACTCAAGGCCTTCGACATGCCATTGGCTCTGACCGGCACGTTCAACATGCAGGGCGACTTGAGTGGCGATCGCCTCAACGCCACGGCGTTTGAGCGTCGCTGGCAAGGGACGGCGGAACTGTCCATGCAGAATGCGCAGCTTCATGGTTTGAATATTCAACAGCTTATCCAGCAAGCCGTGGCGCGTAATGACAGTAGCGTGCGCGGTGAGGATAACAACCAGCGCTACACCACGGTGCAACAAATGAGCGCCAAGGCCAGTTTGAGCAAGGGGCAGATCACGCTCAGCGAGCTACAGGCAGAGTCTCCGGTGATGAGCCTGACCGGGAGCGGTACGGTCAATATGCCTGGCAAACAGTGCGATTTAACCATGAACGTACTGGTCACGGGAGGTTGGCAGGGCAACAATGCGCTGATCGCACAGCTGCGCGAAACGCCGATCCCACTGCGCGTCTATGGCCCTTGGGAGCAGCTCAATTATCAACTGCAGGTCGATCAACTCTTGCGTAAAAAGCTGCAGGATCGTGCCAAAGACGCCTTGAACAAGTGGGCCGAGAAGAATAAAGGCTCCCAGGATGGCCAGGATCTGAAAAAGCTGCTCGATAAGTTGTAAACCTTATCAAACACTGCCCGCGCTCTCTTTAGGTTATGGTGAGCGCGGGTTTGCCCCCTCGAACAACAAAATCAATACCTTTGATATTCATCTGGCATACTGCTGATGGCTTCCCTACAATAAGGGATCTGTTAATGAATAAAGCAAGGATTGACGGTGTCAAAAGCGAATTCTAATGCCACCATTGTGGATATTGCCCGCCGAGCCAACGTGACCAATATCACTGTCTCCCGTGCTTTTAATAAACCCGAACTGGTAAAGTCTGAAACCCTCGAGAAAATTCATGCTATTGCCAAAGAGCTTAATTATGTTCCCAATGCTTTCGCTCAGGGATTAAAGAAAAGCAGCAGCCAAATTATCGGCATTGTTACCAGCAGCATGTATAACCCCTTTTACTCTAACCTGATCCAAACCGTCTCGCGCATTGCCCGAATGCAGGGCTATCAGATTATGCTGTTTGATACCGACGGTAGCGAAGAGGCTGAAATGCAGGCGGTGCAGGCGCTGTTCGGTTATAAGGCGCGGGGCATCTTGCTCTCTGCGGTACGTGACGATCGGCATTATCAACCCGCCTACCTTGATCAGGCCGAACGCTACCACACACCGCTGATCCTGATCGACAGAGATATTTATAATCAACAGCTTAGCGGCGTATTTCTCAACAACCAAGAGATTGGCAAACTGGCCGGGAAATATTTGGCCGAGCAACCGGAAAGTAATATCCTGATCCTGGGTGGCCCGGCAGACTCGGAGATTACCTTGGCGCGAACCCAGGGGATTATTGATGCTCTGGAGGAGAAGGGGAGTAAAGTCACCATTATCAATGGTGACTATGATTTTATTTCACAGGCGGCACGGGTGAGAGAATATCTTGCCGATGAACAGCACCAACCGGATTATATCGTGGGCCTCAACGGTATTATCACGTTGGGTGCTATTTCTTTATGCCATCAGTTGGATATTTACCATCGGGTGAAATTCTTCTCGATCGATGAACCGCCCAAGGCGCGGGATTATGGGCAACATATTGCCGGGGTTTATCACGATACGCAGGTGTTAGGGGAAATCGCGGCGGAGTTATTATTTAATGCGATTAAAAATAATCACAGCGATCAGCCGTTAAGGCGTGAATTCTTTACCGGGATGTTGCTTGTCGAGTGATGTGGCCCCTCACCCCAACCCTCTCCCACAGGGAGAGGGAGTTGCTCCGGTGATGTTATTGGGTACGGAAGCTAATCTGTGACCCCAAAAAAGGGTAGCCAGTCAGGCTCAGGGGCTGTCTACGGCCTAATTGGTGCCGAGCTAGGGCTATGTTCTGGTCTAGCCAGAGTAGACACCCTGGATTAATTTGTGGCACTAAATTGGTGCCAAGCGGTGGTCAGGCATAGGGACTATGTTCTGACCTAGCCAAAGTAGGCATCCTGGATTAATCTGTGGCACGTTCGGTCCCCTCTCCCTGTGGGAGAGGGTTAGGGTGAGGGGCAATTGGTTGAAATATCAGGCTAATCCCACCCAATTACTGTCCGTAGTAAGCATTTTTACCGTGCTTGCGTAAAAAGTGTTTATCCAGCAGCGCGGGTTGCATTGGCGGGATCGTCGGAGTCAATTGCCGCGTGGCCATCGCCATGGCCGCCACTTCCTCCATCACCACCGCATTATGCACCGCATCCGCCGCCGTTTTTCCCCAGGCGAAAGGCCCGTGAGAATAGACCAACACCCCCGGCACCTGTTGTGGATCGCGCTTCGCCTGTTGGAACGTCTCGATAATCACCTGGCCGGTTTCCCGCTCATAGTCGCCAGCAATCTCGTCCTCACGCATGGGGCGGGTGCAGGGAATGTCACCATAAAAATAGTCGGCATGGGTGGTGCCCAGAGCCGGGATCGGCTGGCCAGCCTGTGCCCAGATGGTGGCATTACGGCTATGGGTATGGACGATGCCGCCGATAGCAGGAAATGCACGATACAGAGCCAAATGGGTATCGGTATCCGAGGACGGTTTACGCTGCCCTTCTTGGATCACACCGTCCAAATCCACCACCACCAGGTCATCCACCGTCATTACCTCATAGGCGATCCCCGAAGGTTTGATCACCACCAGCCCCTGCTGGCGATCGATCGCCGACACGTTACCCCAGGTAAAGGTCACCAAACCATAACCCGGCAGGCTGAGATTGGCCGCCAACACCTGCTGCTTCAACTCGCTTAACATGTGATGCCTCCCTGTTTCATCTGCTGCTCGATCCAGCTTTTGGCTTGGGTGATATGCTGGATATCCTGGCCATCGTTGCGCGTCCACATTTCCAGCAGGAATGGGCCGCGATAGTTGAGCCGGTTTAACACGGCAAACGTATGGGGAAAGTCGACGCAGCCGCTGCCGAAAGGCACATCGCGGAATTGCCCTGTAGTGCCCGGCAGCACCGGCAGGGTATCTTTTAAATGGATGGCGGTGATCTTGTCGATGCCTTGCTCCAGCTCAAAATCGACGTCATTGCCCCAGGCGCTGAGGTTGCCGATATCGGGATAGACGGTAAACCACGGGCTTTCAATCTGCCTGGCAAACTCACGCCATTTGCTGATGCTGTTGATAAAGGTGGTATCCATGATCTCCACGGACAGCATCACCTGAGCCTTGGCCGCCAGCTCTACCGCCCACTGCATACCTTCGATAAAACGCTGGCGTGTATGGCGATCGGCAGTTTCGTAATAGACGTCATACCCCGCTAGCTGGATATTCCTGATCCCGACGTCGACGGCGAAATCCAACGCCTTTTCCATCAACGTGCGAGCCTGTTGGCGGATGGCGGCATCATGGCTGCCAAACGGATAACGGCGGTGGGCGGATAAGCACATGCTGGGCACCGTGATACCGCTGTCAAAACGGGCGTTGATCAGCGCCAGCCGTTGCTGACGATCCCAGTCCAGGCGCAGCTGGCGTTCCGGCTGCTCATCAATCGAGATCTCCATAAACTGGAAACCCAGCTCGCTGGCGATACCCAGGCGTTGTGCCCAATCAAGATCTGCCGGCAAGGCTTTTTCATACAGCCCAAGTGAGACATTATTAGT
The DNA here is from genome assembly GCF_046269175.1 of Serratia sp. J2. NCBI lineage: Bacteria > Pseudomonadati > Pseudomonadota > Gammaproteobacteria > Enterobacterales > Yersiniaceae > Serratia > Serratia sp. J2. Next base: position 143,143 of record NZ_JBKABN010000006.1, on the reverse strand, counting down.
GGTTTGCATGCTGGTTGGCCTCATTTAATGCTTGGGCGATATTCAGGTAGCCTTCAAAGCGATCGCGTAAGCGTCGGTTAGTTGCCGCGTCGGGATAATAGGTATGTACTTCAGGCTGAATAACCTGGACGGCCTCGGTAAAGCTGCTGTACTCCCCGGCACCCACGGCGGCACAGATCGCTGCGGCACGGCAGCCACTTTGCTGGATATTCACCACTTCCAGCGGCAAATTACCGGCGTTGGCAAACATCTGCATCCAAACGTCGGACTGCGTGGGGCCGCCGGTCATGCGAATACGTTCTACGCGTGGATTCAGCGCCACCAGGCGATCCTGATGAACCAGATGAGAGAACACGATGCCCTGATAGATCGCATGGACGATATCGGCCATGTCATGGTGCCCGCTCAGGCCAATCAGCCCGCCTGGCAGGTTGCTACCGAGGTTGGAGCCGAACAGGTAGGGCAGGAATGTGATGTCGCTCGGCTGCTTGCTGCGTTCTTGTACCCAACGATTGAACTGTGCATAGCGCTGATGATCGTTGTCGCAAAACTGCCGTAAGAACCAGGCCAGATTGCTCGCTGAGGTTGGGCTGCCTTCGTGAACAAAGTAGCGGCCCTCCATGCAATAACGCCCCCAGGCAAAAGGATGGGAGGAGGGGATTAGGTTCTCCGTTACGCAGGTAGCGATCGACCAGGTACCCGCCACTGCGCTCAGGGTGCGATCGTCGACCACTCCCGAGCACAAGGCCGCACCAACCACATCGAACAGGCCGCCATACACCGCCGTTCCTGCCGGTAATCCGCATTGGGCAGCGGCAGTGGCGGTCACTTGCCCGGCAAGCTCGGCGGAACCTAGCAGCGGCGCGGTTTTATCGGCCACTTCCTCAATACCGAATGCCGCCATCAATACTGGGTCGTAGTCGGCCGTTTGCTGGTTGAACAGGTTGCAGCCGGAGATGTTGGTGATCTCCGCCGTCGCTTCGCCCGTCAGGCGGAAACGCAGGTAGTCATGAGCCATCAACACCCGATCAATCGCCTCATATTGCGCGGGCTCATGCTGTTTCAACCAACGTAACAGCACTGCCGGATGGCTGTTCCAGATGGGTTGCAGGCTACGCGGGTAGGTGACGGCTTCGATACCTTGCTGCTGTAACTCAACCACCATCGCCCCGGCACGAGTATCTGAAGAAACGATGCCGTTGCGGACCGGCTGGCCCTTTTTATCAATGGCATATAACCCTTTGCCGTGTGATGAGAAGCTTACACCACGCACCCGATCGCCGGTTATCTCCGCGAAGCTGAGTACCTGGCGAATGGTCTGGCAAAGGTCACGCCACAAGGGCTCCATCTCGCGTTCAGAGAAGCCAGGCTGTGGGGATACGGTTTCCCCATCACATTCCGCTACGGCAATTTCCTCACCGTTAGCCCGGTATAGCCCCGCCTTGATTAGCGTGCCGCCAATATCAATGCCCAGAAAATATCCCATATCGGTTCTCCCTAGTTTATTTACGGCGGCTGGAACTGAGGTAGATAGCGGCGAGGATAATGCCACCCTTGACCACGTTCTGGATGTAAGGCGATACGCTCATCAGGTTGAGGCCGTTATTCAATACGCCAAGCATCATGGCGCCTACCAGCGTGCCGATAATGGCGCCTCTGCCACCGGAGATGGCGGCCCCACCAAGCACTACGGCGGCGATGGCATCCAGTTCAAAACCTTCACCGGCGTTGGGCTGCCCGCTCATCAGGCGTGAAGTGAGTACCAAGCCAGCGAGTGCGGCGGTTGTTCCGCTCACCACATACACCAGGACTTTGTAGCGAGGTACGCGAATACCGCTCAGGCGCGCGGCCTCTTCGTTGCCGCCAATGGCGTAGACATAGCGGCCAAACGGCAGGTGGTTAAGCATCAGGTAGGCCAGAATATAAACGCCGACCATGATCAGCACCGGTACTTGAATACCCAATACGGAACCGCGGCCGAAGAAGGAGAACATGTCTGGTAAGCCAGAAATCGGATAGCCGCCGGTGTACAGCAACGCCAAACCACGGGCGATACCCATTGAGGCGAGGGTGACGATAATCGGTGGCATGCGCAGATAGGCAATGCAGGCACCGTTGGCCAGACCAAACAGGGCGCCAATCACCAACGCGGCAACCATTGCCAGAGGAATAGGGATCCCTCCCAACATTAAGCCAGCGGCAATTGAGCCAGACAGTGCCATCACTGGCCCGACCGAGAGATCGATGCCCCCGGTCAGGATTGCGCAAGTCATGCCCACGGCAATAATGGCGTTGATCGACACCTGGCGTGCCACGTTGGTCAGGTTGTTGACCGTCAGGAAGCTGTCATTAAGCCCGCTCATCAGCAGGAACAGAATGGCGAAGCCGATAAAAGGCAGCATCGCGGGGTGGTGCAGCAACTTCTCCCAGCGCTTGCCGAGGCTCTGCTTCTGGGACGCGTGGGTAGGTGGGGATTGTTCAATTCCGATCATAATGCACTCCCGGTTGCATGAAGCATGATGTTATGAGATTCGATTTCATCCCCTGCCAATTCGGCAACAATGTGGCCGCCACGGAACACCAGCACGCGATCGCAGACGCCGATAATTTCCGGTAATTCGGATGAAATCATGATGATAGAAATGCCTTTCTGCGTGAGCTGTTGCATCAGTTGATAGATTTCGGATTTGGCGCCGACGTCAATGCCACGGGTAGGCTCATCAAAAATAAGGATGTTGCAGTCATTGTTCAGCCAGCGGGCAATGACCACTTTTTGCTGGTTGCCGCCGCTCAGGGTGCTGACGGCGGTATCCGCATCCGGGGTTTTCACGCCTACCGCACGGATCAGCCGCTGAACGATATCGTCGTCCTTGCGGGCGTTAACGAATATCTTGCCGAACCGCTCATGGCGGTTGAGAGTGATGTTCTGCGCCACGGAAAAGGGCAGCACCAGCCCCTCGGTTTTACGGCTTTCCGGCAGCAGGCCAATGCCTTGCTTCAATGCCAAAGCCGGGTTACGCAGCGTGGTTGGTTGCCCACTAAGGCTGACCTGCTTGCGATAGCAGGCGCTGGCACCGATCAGCGCGGAGACCGTCTCGGTACGGCCCGAGCCCACTAATCCGGCAAATCCCAGGATCTCGCCTTTGAACAGGTGGAAGCGATCTTCCTGCTGATGCTTGGTGCGCTGAATGCTGGCTTCCAGCAGGCGAACTGAAGTATCGACAGGGTGCGACTTCACCGGGAAGGCATTTTCGATTTTGCGTCCGACCATCAGCTTCACGAGTTCATCCACGTTGGTATCGGCCGTGGGCAGCGTTTGCACATAGGTACCGTCGCGCAAGACGGTGATCTGATCGCAGATGGTGAAGATTTCATCCAGGTGGTGCGAGATGAAAATCATGCCGACGCCCAGCAGTTTAAGATCGTTCATGACGCTGAATAGGTGATCGGCTTCACCCGGCGTCAGGGTGGCGGTAGGCTCATCCAGCACCAGCACGCGGGCGTCCAGTGACAGCGCCTTGGCAATCTCGACAAACTGTTGCTGCGCCACGCTCAACTGCGCCACCGGGCAATCCAGATCGATATTCACCGTCAGCCGTTTGAAAATAGCCTCGGCTTTTTTGCGCATGGCTTTACGATCCAATAATCCCCAGCGGTTCCTGATTTCCCGGTTGAGGAAAATATTGTCCAGGGCGTTCATATAAGGAATAAGCGAGAATTCCTGAAATATGATCCCCACTCCGGCGTTAATGGCCTGCCGATAATTATCAAACTGGCGGCTGGTACCCTCCATGATTATTTCGCCAGAGTCCGGTTGGTGAATACCACACAGGATTTTCACCAACGTCGATTTACCGGCTCCGTTTTCCCCTAGCAAGGCGTGTATTTGGCCGTGTTGAATGGTGAGGTCAATACCGTCCAACGCCTTCACGCCCGGAAAGGACTTCTTGATCTGTTTTAATTCTAATAACGCCGTCACGGTTAACTCCTTCGGGTTTTATACCCACCGTTGCAAAATGGGTCGGGTACAAACCTCAACCGGCTCGTTGTGTTATAGGGGCGCCGTATTCTGCGCCCGCTTTGATAATCAATGCGTTGGTTTGGGGCAAACATATATTCGCCCCTACACATTCAGCAGCATTGCCGCGTGGTCATCAAACTCGAGGCCGGGCGTTTACCAGCTGAAACCTTTGGCGTTGCTGCTGTCGATCAGTTTCACTTTCACCGGAATGGTGCTCGGTACGTTGGCACCCCAATGGCGGGCCAGGGCAATCCCCAAGGCAATACGTGCCTGGTCGCGAGGGAACTGTGCTGAGGTGGCGATAAACGGTGAGCCAGGTTTCAGGATCTCCTTAATCGCTTCAGGCTGGCCATCGACGCTGACCAACTTGACCTTGGCACCGTTACTTTCAATGGCTGCCAATGCACCCAGGGCACCTACGTCGTTGACGCTGAAGATACCGGCCAGATCGGGAGTGGATTGCAGCATGTTTTCGGTTACTGTCAGTGCGGTATCACGCTCTTGCTTGCCGTTCTGCTTAGTGACAATCTGCATTTCTGGGTGCTTTTTAATGGCATCCTCAAAACCACGTACGCGTTCCAGGATCGGCACCACCGGGATACCGTCCAGGATCGCCACTTTGCCCTTGTTGCCCAGGGATTTGGCCAGGTATTCCCCCGCCTGGAAACCGGCATCATAGTTTTCCGAACCGACAAAGGAATCCAACGGGCCTTCGGCCTGGGCATCGATTGCCACGACCACCGCCCCGGCCTTGTGGGCCGAGATCACCGCCGACTGCACGCCAACCGAATCTGTCGGGTTAATCAGTAAAATATCGACTTTCTTTTGCAGCATATCCTCCACATCATTAATCTGCTTTGAGACGTCATGATGGGCATCCGCAATATACAGCTTGGCGCCAATATCACCGGCGGCCTGTTCTAATGCCTGTTTCATGGAGACAAAATAGTCGTTATTCATTTCCTGGAATGAAACGCCAATGGTGATCTGTTTGGCTAATGCCGATTGGCTGGCCAGCAGCATGCCACCGGCGAGCATTACGGGTAAGGTTTTCTTGAATAATGAAAACATAGTTTATTCTCCTGTTGTAGGGGCGATGTCTTTCTTTCAGTGTTATTTATAATAATTAGGTGGTTATCGGCCAGAAGTCGGCCTCGCTATAAAAGCGCGTTATCATTATTTGCTTAAAACTAATCACTCAATATTAAGGAACCAAAATAACCTTGATGGAATCCGTTGAATCAGCCAGGGCGAATGCCTGATCCCATTCGTTTAATGAATAACTGTGGGTTACTACACCTTTGGAGGTCACCAGACCGCGTTCAAAAAGGTCGATGGCAATTTCATAGCTGTAAGGTGCCAGGTGCGCACCGCGAATATCCAACTCTTTGCGATCGCCGATGATTGACCAGTCTACGGTGGTTTCTTTGCCAAATACGCTGAACTCGACAAAGCGGCCGAGCTTACGGATCATCTGCAATCCTTGGGTCACGCCGATCGGTGCGCCGGTCGCTTCGATGTAAACATCACAACCGTAGCCGTCGGTTAACGCCTTGACGATTTTATCGGCATCTTCCTTGAGCGGGTTGATGACCACGTCGGCACCGAACGCTTTTGCCAGTTCCAAACGTTCGTCGATGGCGTCGATCACGATCAGCTTTTTCGGCGTCTTCAACTTGGCAACTTGTACCATACACAGACCCAACGGCCCAGCACCGGCCAGTACCACAACGTCGTCTAGCTGGATATCCCCACGGGCAACGGTGTGAATGGCACAGGCCATCGGCTCGATCAGCACGGCATCTTCATGGCTGAGGCTTTCCGGGATTTTGTGCACGATGGCATTGGCGGAAAAACGCATGTATTCCGACATTCCCCCCTCGGCAACGTCCTTTTGGAAGCCGTAGATATTGTGCGTTTCGCACATCCAATAGCTACCGGACTTACAGTAACGGCACTCCCAGCAGGGCACGATCTGCTCGGCAATGACGCGTTCGCCAATCTTGTACTTCTGCTCTGTGCCTTCCCCCATGGCAACAATGCGGCCATAAAACTCGTGGCCGGGCACGACCGGCGGTTTTACCCAAGGGTTTTCCCCCCAAAACATCTGGGCACCGTTTTTACATTTACAATCGCCGGCACAGATCCCGCAGCCTTCGACCTTGATCACCAACTCCTTGGCTTTAGGTAGTGGGGTAGGGACTTGTTCAAACCGGTAATCCTGCGGGCCATGGCAAACTACCGCGCTCATCTTTTCGGGTAACTGACTCATTTTCCTCTCCATTATCAGGCTAGATAGCGATACGAAACAAATGTTGACGTTGTCATTTTTGATAAAATAAAAAGGTGTATTTTTATTTAAGTTATATTATTCATGATCTTATGAATTTATTTTAACTTTTGGTTAAAAATGACAACGTGAACATTCGCGATCATATAACCAAACTAGAGAAAACATTTGTTTGATCAAACTCACACATCGTTAACATCTGGCGTAAAGATTCTACAAATTCAGATCATGATCACAATGTTATGTCGGTTGTATGTAAAATTGTGGGCGAGGTGAGTCATTTAATTTATTGAAATTAAATCAATTATTGTCCGTCTTGATGGCATGTTTGCCAGATCTGGACTGTCTGGCTGCGGCTTGCGGTATCTACTGGCCAGGAGGAAGGGGATCGCCAAAGCGAGCTGGCTTGGAATTTCACGATTTGTTGATAGTTTCCCCCCGTAACATTGATGAATGTCATAATATCTTGTAGTGCTTTTCGGCAGAGTGTGGCGTTATTCGGCTGCTATCGGGCGATGAGCTGAAGTAAAATAATTAAATCGAGGAATAACAATGGAACTTCTGATTGGAGCCTTGGTAGCGGTGTTCGTTGGCCGTTACATCATCAAGGGCTATTCTGCCACTGGGGTATTAATGGTTGGCGGCCTGGTGCTGCTGGCGGTGAGTGCATTTATGGGCAAAAATCTGCTGCCCGCCAGTGCGACTTCGACCGGGTGGCGCGCCACCGATATTTTCGAATATGTCAAAATCCTGCTGATGAGCCGCGGTGGCGATCTCGGCATGATGATCATGATGCTGTGTGGCTTCGCCGCCTATATGACACACATTGGTGCCAATGACGTGGTGGTCAAGCTGGCCTCCCGCCCATTGCAGATGATCAACTCCCCGTATTTGCTGATGATTGCGGCCTACTTTGTTGCCTGCCTGATGTCACTGGCCGTCTCTTCGGCGACAGGGCTGGGCGTGCTACTGATGGCGACGCTGTTCCCGCTGATGGTTAACGTCGGGATCAGCCGTGGCGCGGCTGCGGCTATCTGTGCTTCTCCAGCAGCTATTATCCTTTCGCCCACTTCAGGTGATGTAGTGCTGGCAGCCAAGGCGGCCGAAATGCCGCTGGTGGATTTCGCCTTCAAAACCACGCTGCCGATCTCCATCGCCGCCATTATCTGTATGGCGATTGCCCACTTCTTCTGGCAGCGCTATCTCGACCGTAAAGCCAACGAACAGCACCACATCATGGACGTGAGTGAAATCACCACCAACGCCCCTGGCTTTTACGCCATCTTGCCGTTTACCCCGATCCTGGGGGTGTTGGTCTTTGATGGTAAATGGGGGCCGGAGCTGCACATCATTACCGTGTTGGTGATTTGTATGTTCATGGCCGCGGTGATCGAGTTCATCCGCAGCTTCAATGCCAAAACGGTGTTTGCCGGTTTAGAAGTGGCTTACCGTGGCATGGCCGATGCGTTTGCCAGCGTGGTGATGCTGTTGGTCGCGGCTGGGGTATTTGCCCAAGGCTTGAGCACCGTTGGCTTTATCAGCGGCTTGATCAGCCTGGCACAGTCGTTTGGCACCGGCGGCATCATCATGATGTTGGTGCTGGTGGTGATCACCATGCTGGCAGCGATGACGACCGGCTCTGGTAATGCGCCGTTCTATGCGTTTGTGGAGCTGATCCCGAAACTGGCGGCACAGATGGGGGTTAACCCGGCTTACCTGGTGATCCCGATGCTGCAAGCTTCCAACCTGGGCCGTACGCTCTCGCCGGTTTCTGGCGTGGTCGTTGCGGTTTCCGGCATGGCAAAAATCTCACCGTTCGAAGTGGTGAAACGCACCTCGGTACCGGTGATTGTCGGGCTGGTGGTGGTGATTGTGGCTACGGAGTTGCTGGTGCCTGTGCACCTTTAAGCTATGCAGGTGGGGGCGCAGCATGCTGTGCCCGTTTGACATCAATGCTGGGCACCTCAAGCGGGTGCCCAGCAAAGATTTACTCTTCGTCCTCTTCGTTAGGCGTCACTAACGGCGTGATCTTCACCTTCACGATGCGGTGGCTACTGATTTCCAACGGTTCAAACAGATAGTCGCCAATCTTCAGCTGTTCCCCTTCGCGTGGAATGCGTTGGCAATGCTCCATCAGCAACCCTGCCAAGGTATGATATTCCCGCTTTTCTTCTATCGGCAGTGGCACATACAGCACCAGATCTTCCAGCGGCATATGGCCATTGGCAATCCAGTAGCCTTCGCTGGTTTGCTGGATATCATGGCGTGCATCAACCTCTTCATCGGCCTCTGGCAGATTACCGGCGATGGTTTCCATCACGTCGGTTAACGTCACCACACCTTCGACCGAACCAAACTCATCCACCACAAACGCAAAGTGGGTTTTGGCCTGGCGGAACTGCTCCAGCGCAGACAGCAACGTTAACTGCTCCGGGAAGATCAGCGGCTGGCGCACCAAGGCTCGCAAATCCAGCGGTGATTGCTGCAACTGCTGTTTCAGCACGTCGATAGTGTGGATCACCCCTAATGGCTCATCGCTGGCGCTATTTTCTGTTACCACGATGCGCGTATGCTGGTTTTTCTCCAACAGCTGCGTCAACTTATCCAGCGGGCCGTTAAGCCCAAGGTATTCCACATCGTGACGCGAAGTCATGATACTGCTGACGGTGCGCTGTGCCATGCCCAGCACCCGCTCGATCATATGGCGTTCCTGCTGGTTGAAGATTTCACCGTTTTCGTTATAGCTGTCTGCCAGCAAGTGTGCCGAATGGCTGTCAATCTCGGCCTCTTCGTGCTTGCCGCTCAACATGCGCAATACGGCTTCTGCGGTACGCTCACGTAAAGGCCGCACCTTGGAAAGGAAACGGCGGCGGTTAAACTGGGCAAACTGGTTCAAGGCTTCGATCATCACCGAGAAACCGATCGCCGCGTAGAGATAGCCCTTCGGAATGGCATAGCCAAAGCCCTCGGCCACGAGGCTGAAACCAATCATCAGCAAGAAGCTGAGGCACAGAATAACAATGGTAGGATGGGCATTCACAAAGCGCGTGAGCGGTTTGCTGGCCAGTAACATCAAACCAATGGCGATACACACCGCGATCATCATCACGGCCAGATGATCGACCATCCCGACTGCGGTGATCACCGAATCCAGCGAGAAGACGGCATCCAGCACTACAATTTGCGCGACCACCGGCCAGAAACGCGCTCCTTTGCGTGACCCATGGTGTTCTTCGTCTTTACCCTCCAGCCGCTCGTTCAGCTCCATGGTGGCTTTAAACAGCAGGAAGATACCACCGACCAACATTATCAGGTCGCGGCCACTGAAAGCGTGCCCCATGGCAACAAACAGCGGTTTGGTCAGGGTGGCTAGCCAGGATATTGAGGCAAGCAGCGCCAGGCGCATCACCAGCGCCAGTAAAAGACCGACAATGCGGGCTTTATCACGTTGTTTCTTAGGTAATTTCTCCGCCAAAATGGCGATAAAGATCAGGTTGTCAATGCCCAGTACGATTTCCAGTACAACCAGGGTGGCCAAGCCGGCCCAAATTGTTGGATCTGCGATCCATTCCATACGCCTAATTTCACCTTTTAGTTCGACGGCTTATGCCGCATTGAGAATGATGGACGCTGAAGGAGGGGATTTCAACACTAAATCCGCACTGAGTGCGGGTAATCCATGTTAGTAGAATATTTAAACTGTGCCAGGATCTTGTCATTAGGAGGCTAACACCAGAAAACAGAGAACAAATAGCTGCTTATAAATCCTGCACTTAGATAATTATGATTATAATCAATTTGTTATGGAGTAGTTAAACAAGTAAAATCTTAAAAACCGAGTATCCTTAGTAGTCTTATTCTGAAAAGGTCTTAATGAAGCCACTAAGACTTGTTTCACCGGGTCAATAGTATAAGAATCTTAGCATCCTATAAATGATAGCAAGACTGACCACTTGGCCAGGAAGGCACAGCCTTTTCCCTACTTTGCGACTTGCCTCTCATTAAATTCTGAGCAAACCAAGGTTCATCTACAAGCGTGGAGTCGATTGCACGCTTGTCAGTTCAAACATTGTCTACAGTGCATTGGTAGCTGCAAGCCAAGGGCGGTAGCGTGGCTAAAACGTTATTTTGTGATTTTAATTAATTGATTTTTAAAGTTAAAAATTCATTGAGACGTTAGGCTCAACCACTTTTCCTGGCTCTGTTACACTTACTTGTTATTTGTCGGTGGAAAAAATTTATGCAAAAAAGATTGAAGGCCGTGATCCCAGTAGCAGGTTTGGGCACCCGTATGCTGCCCGCAACCAAGGCGATCCCTAAAGAAATGCTGCCGGTGGTCGATAAGCCATTGATTCAGTATATCGTGAGCGAATGCGTTGCGGCTGGCATCAAGGATATCGTACTGGTTACGCACTCATCGAAAAACGCGATCGAAAACCACTTTGATACTTCCTTTGAGCTGGAAGCGACGTTGGAAGCTCGGGTAAAACGCCAATTGCTTGCCGAAGTTCAAAGTATCTGCCCGCCAGATGTAACGGTGATGCAAGTGCGCCAAGGGCAAGCCAAAGGGCTGGGCCACGCGGTGTTATGCGCTCAACCGATGATTGGGGATAACCCATTTGTGGTGCTGTTGCCGGACGTGTTATTGGATGACTCTACCGCCGATCTGCAGAAAGAAAACCTGGCCAAAATGATCCAGCGCTTCGAGCAAACCGGCTTTAGCCAGATTATGGTTGAGCCAGTGCCAGAAGAGGACGTTTCCAAATACGGTGTGGTCGATTGCGGCGGTGTGGCGTTAGCCGCTGGTGCAAGTACGCCAATGACCGCGGTGGTAGAGAAACCTGCGCGGGAAGATGCACCTTCTAACTTGGCCGTGGTTGGGCGATATGTCCTCTCTGCCGATATCTGGCCGTTGTTAGAGAAAACTCCTCCGGGAGCTGGTGATGAAATCCAACTGACCGACGCCATTGCCATGCTGATGGAGCAGGAAACGGTTGAAGCCTTCCATATGAGCGGCAAATCCCATGACTGTGGTGACAAACTGGGCTATATGAAGGCGTTTGTACAGTATGCCCTGCGCCACCCTTCCGAAGGTGAAAACTTCACCCAGTGGATGAAACAGACCCTGAACAGCAAGTAATTGCCCTAGCCGGTTAGGACGACCACAATATTTAAGAGGAACACCATGTCGAATAAGTTGAAAGCCGTCATTCCTGTTGCTGGTCTGGGTATGCGCATGTTGCCAGCGACCAAGGCGATTCCCAAAGAGATGCTACCGATCGTTGATAAGCCGTTGATTCAATATATCGTCAACGAATGCGTGGCCGCCGGGATCAAGGAAATCATCCTGGTTACCCACTCCTCAAAGAACGCGATCGAAAACCATTTCGACACGTCTTATGAGCTTGAGGCGATGCTTGAAGCGCGCGTGAAGCGTCAACTGCTGGATGAAGTCAAATCCATCACGCCGAAGGGCGTAACCTTGATGCACATCCGCCAGGGGCAACCGAAAGGATTGGGGCATGCAGTACTTTGTGCCAAACCACTAGTAGGTGATTCACCCTTCGTGGTAGTGCTGCCGGACGTGCTGCTGGATGACGCCAAGGCCGATTTACACAAAGACAACCTGGCGCATATGATTGCCCGTTTCGAAGATAACGGGCTCAGCCAAGTACTGGTGCAACCTGCGGATGAAAATGTCCTGTATGACTACTCGGTGGCGGAATGTGAGACCACTACCCTGCAACCAGGGGAAAGCTCGCGTATGACGTCGATCATTGAGAAGCCAAGCCGTGAAGTGAAATTGAAGTCCAACTATTCCGCTGTAGGCCGTTATGTGCTCTCTGCAGACATCTGGCCGATTTTGGAAAAAACTCAGCCAGGCGCTTGGGGCCGAATTCAACTGACCGATGCGATTGCTGACCTGATGAAACAACAGACGGTAGAAGCGATGGAACTGGTGGGAGAATCGTTCAACTGCGGTGAAAAACTAGGCTATCTTCAGGCCTTTGTGACCTATGGGCTACGCCACCCGACGCAGGGCAAAGCCTTCCGTGAATGGGCCGAGCAGCTAAAATTGTAGTAATTTGTACTGAAAAAGAGCAAAAAAATCTTTATAGTTATGGGCCTGCGGAAATCTCGGCGGGCCTTTTGACTTATCCGAGATCGTTCGCACATGAAAACACTCCTGGTGCATGCGCCACACATTATGAGCCTGAGAGATATCTTAGCAAACCCAGACTCAACGTTTGCTCAATGAGTGCTTTCATGCGTGTATCGCAGGACTGCTGTACATAGCGCAAACAAAAAATTTTGCTAAGCACCACCCCAGGTGGCCACGGTTGGCCAGGTGTTTAGCGTTGCAAGTTTACTTACTTTGAAAGTGATGAAAATTCGATGGCAAAGAAACAATGGAAGCTGATACCGCTCCTGGTATCGATCAGTGTGATCAGCGGTTGTACCGTGGTCCCTGGCACCCACCTCTCTACCAGCGGGAAAAACGTTGTTAAGCAGGAAGACAGCGATTTCAACCTGAATAAGCTGGTCAATATCTACCCGATGACGCCGAGTCTAGTTGAGAAAATGCGACCAAAACCGGTCATCGCGCAAACCAACCCATCGTTGGAGCTTGCACTGCAGAGTTATGAATACCGTATCGGTGTGGGCGATGTGCTTATGGTCACCGTTTGGGATCACCCAGAGTTGACAACCCCAGCAGGCCAATACCGTAGTGCTAGTGATACAGGCAACTGGGTGAATGCTGACGGTACCATCTTCTATCCTTACATTGGTAAGGTGAAAGTTGTTGGGAAAACGGCTAGTCAGGTTCGTAACGATATTGCCAGTCGTTTGGCGCAATATATTGAAAGCCCACAGGTGGATGTAAGTATTGCGGCCTTCCGTTCACAAAAAGCTTACGTAACGGGTGAGGTTGTAAAATCTGGCCAGCAACCAATTACGAATGTGCCGTTGACAATCATGGATGCCATCAACAACGCTGGTGGTCTTGCAGAAAATGCTGATTGGAGAAATGTTGTACTCACTCATGATGGGAAGGAACGACGCATTTCTCTTCAAGCGCTAATGCAAAAAGGCGACCTCACTCAAAATCACTTGCTCTATCCTGGCGATATTCTCTACATCCCTCGTAACGATGACTTAAAAGTATTCGTAATGGGAGAAGTGAAAAAACAGTCAACTCTGCGGATGGATCGAAGCGGTATGACATTAACCGAAGCTCTGGGTAATGCGGAGGGGATGGATCAGGCGATGTCTGATGCAACTGGGGTGTTTGTTATTCGTCCATTACGTGGGGCTGAAGGGAATAAGATTGCTAATATTTTCCAGTTGAATGCAGCAGATGCTTCCGCATTGGTTATGGGGACTGAGTTCCAACTTCAACCTTATGACATTGTTTATGTCACTACTGCACCTATAGTGCGTTGGAACCGCGTCATTAACCAGTTGGTGCCAACTATTACCGGTGTACACGATATGACAGAAACTGTGCGTTTCATCAATCAGTGGAACTAATTCATGTTTGATTCTATTTTAGTGGTTTGCATAGGAAATATTTGTCGTTCGCCGATAGGTGAGCGACTATTGAAAAAAGCATTTCCAAACAAAAAAATTTCATCCGCAGGACTTGGAGCATTAGTTGGTCATGCAGCTGATCCTAATTCTATATCAGTATCGAAGGTTCATAACATTTCATTAGAGGGTCATCAAGCAAAACAATTAACGGCTCAAATGTGTCGTGATTATGATTTAATATTAGTTATGGAAAGAAAACATCTTGAAGGCGTTTGCCGTTTGGCACCTGAGGTTAGAGGAAAAACTTTGTTATTTGCTCATTGGCTGGAACAAAAAGAAATTCCGGATCCATATAAAAAGAGTTATGAGGCTTTTGAATATGTTTTCGACTCTCTTAACAAATCAGTTGACAAGTGGATCCCTGTGTTAAGTTCCGGTAAATAATAGGTAATGTATGTCAGATAAAAACAAAGTTTCAGCCTCAATGGCAAAAGAAGATAGTGAACTTGATCTGAGGCGCTTCTTGGGAGCGATTATTGATCATAAGTGGTTGATCATTGCAATAACAACTTTCTTCGCAACATCCGCTATCATGTATTCGTTGTTAGCTACACCTATCTACAAAGCGGATGCACTGGTGCAAGTTGAACAGAATGTTGGCAGTTCATTATTAAATGATTTATCGCAGATATTACCAAACAATCAATCTGTTTCGGCACCAGAAATTGAGCTCATAAAATCAAGAATGGTTTTAGTTAAAACGATTCAGGATCTAAATTTAGATACTTTTGCTGAACAGAAATATTTCCCAGTTATTGGCAAGGGAATTGCTAGGGTGTTAGATAATAAAGAAAAAGAAATCCTTATTCCAAGATTGATTGTGCAATCCGAAAAGTTAGACAAGCGTATGTTGTTGGAGTTGACATCACCAAAAACATATGAACTTAGCTTTGATGGTGAGAAGGTACTTACAGGTCAAGTTGGTCAACTAGAAAAATCACAAGGAGTAACAATTCTTGTTAGTGACGTTCAGGGGAATAAAGGAACGGCATTTAATGTTGAGAAAAGATCTATTCTCACTGTTTTAGAAGAGCTCAGGGAGAATTTTAGCGTTGTAGACAGCGGTAAAGATACTGGAGTGCTAAATTTATCTTTACTGGGAAATGATCCAGATAAAATACAAAAGACTCTTGAAAAAATTGCTAATAACTATCTTCAGCAAAATGTGGAAAGAAAGTCAGCGGAAGCGGCCAAAAGTTTGGAGTTTTTAAAAGAGCAGTTGCCCTTGGTAAGGTCCGATTTAGATAATGCAGAAAGTAAATTAAATGAATACAGAAGAAAAAATGATTCTGTAGACCTATCCCTGGAAGCAAAATCAGTTTTGGACTCCATGGTGTCTGTAGATACTCAACTGAATGAACTAACATTCAAAGAGGCTGAGATATCTAAACTATATACAAAAGAGCATCCTTCATATAAGGCCTTGTTAGAAAAACGTAGCACACTAGTTGAAGAAAAAGAAAAACTCAATAAAAGAATCGGTGGAATGCCACAGACTCAGCAAAATATATTGAGGCTGACTAGAGATGTTCAATCAGGTCAAGAGGTTTATATGCAACTTCTAAATAAACAACAGGAGTTGAGTATAAATAAAGCTAGTACTGTAGGTAATGTTAGAATTGTTGACCAAGCTATTACGCAGTTAAAACCGGTTTCTCCTAAGAAGTTATTAATTGTCATTTTAAGTGTACTGGGTGGTGGGATTCTATCGGTTTTCTTTATTGTCCTAAAAACATTACTGTATCGTGGAGTTGAAAGTCCAGAGCAATTAGAAGAATTGGGTATTAATGTGTATGCAGGAATACCACTTTCTGAGTGGCAAAAGAAAAAAGATATGGAGTTAATATCACGACGTAATAATAAAAAAATAAATACACGGTCGTGTGATCTTTTGGCTACTAGGAATCCTACAGATCTGGCGATTGAAGCCATTCGTAGTCTAAGGACTAGTTTGCATTTTGCAATGATGGAATCAAAAAATAATGTCCTGATGATTTCAGGTGCGAGTCCATCGATTGGCAAAACTTTTGTAAGTGCCAACTTAGCAGCGGTGACGGCTCAGGCCGGCCTAAAAGTTTTACTTATTGATGGAGATATGCGTAAAGGATATGCACATGAGCTAATGGGGGTGACTTCAAAAATGGGCCTCTCAGACGTTTTATCGGGTCGTCTTGGTGTCGAAGATGTTTTAGAAAAGACCGAAGTTGAAAACCTGAATTTCATTGCTCGTGGCACTATCCCACCGAATCCAGCAGAACTGTTAATGACAACAAGGTTTGCGAATTTAGTTGAATGGGCAAGCAAGAATTATGATCTCGTTCTAATTGATACCCCTCCTATTCTTGCAGTCACCGACAGCGCCATCATTGGACGTCAAGCAGGAACGGTTTTGTTAGTTGCTAGGTTTGAAGTTAACACGGTTAAAGAGGTTGAGGTTAGCATTAGGCGATTTGAACAAAACGGGGTTGATGTAAGAGGCGTAATATTAAATGCGGTAATTAAGAAAGCATCATCATACTATAACTATGGTTATTATAATTATGATTATAGTTATGAGTCCGAAATTAAGAAATAAGTGCTGGATTGCATAAATAATGAGTTTCTTGAGGAGCGTTTCATGGGTAGGGGCTGGTACAGGGATAAGTATTGTAGTATCAATACTCTCTGTACCAGCGATAATAAGTGGCTATGTTCCTAGCGAAGTAACTTATTTTCTGTGGTTATGGACTCTTCTAGGAGTTATGAATCTAGCTGACTTTGGTCTGAGTAGAGGGGTAAGCAAATTCGTTTCTTCAGGAATAAGCATAACGAAGGTACTATTATATGGTTATATATATGCGCTTATAGTATCGAGTGTTTTGGGAGGAGTGTTATTTATCCTTGGGTTTATTATTAATATTGAATTCTGGAATGAATTACCCCAAGTAGTAAAAATAATAAGCATTGCTTTGTTTATTATAAGTTTTTTAACTTTCCCACTGTCTGGTGTGGTTGAGGGGCTTGGTAAGTTTAGAGATATCGTGATAATAAAAAATATAGGAAATATAATAGCATATTGTATTCCAATAATTTTCGCGATCTATAAAGTAGATATATATATCACATTGACTTTTTCTGTAATTCTGTCACGACTAATTATTTTTATCTCTATCTGCTTATTAATATATAGAGCATTGAGCGCAAATGCAACTAAGCTGAATAATAGTACTAAAGGGAACGAAAATCAAAGTTATAATATCAACTTCTTTTTTTCATTCTGTACTTCAGTCGGTATCGTAAGTTTCATGGGAGTGATATTTCTTTATTGGGACCGGTCATTAATATTGACATCACTCACCCACAGTGATGTTGTAAGTTATGTTGCATTTTCTGAAATGCTAATAAAACTTTATGCAATTCCAGGAATATTATCAGGTGTTATTTTTCAATTTGTCAGTGCGAAATTTGATTTTGACAAGAAAGTATTATTAATTTTAATACCAAAATTTTTATTAGCTTGCAGCTTTCTTTTTGCTGTATTTAGTGTTGTTTTTTTCATCTCTATAAAGAGTTGGGTTTTTTCTTATGTATTTAAGCATAGTCTTAATAAAGATTTAGAGCTATTATTTTCTGTTATGGTATTTTTCACTGTACTGAATTGCTTTAATATGCTTGCGATGACAATTGCTCAGGCTTTAAATAACCACAAGAAGATATTTTATTCACAATTTATATTATTGCCGATTTTTATTTTAATATCATATGTATTGGCTAAGTCCGGTAATGTCAAATTAGCAATATCAGTCTGGTTTACAAGGATACCGGTAATTTACATATATACTGTATTTTTAAATTATAAAAGTATCAAATTAAGAGGAAGTTATGAAGGTATTAATAATAAACCAACACACAAATAACTATGGAGATGATGCTGCAGGCTATGCCCTTACTTCAAGTTTAATTGAGAAAGGGTATGATGTAGATGTAACATATATTTGGAATGAAAATGGAACAAAGATCCCCATCGAAAGTGAGCTGATTACACATCATGAATCTTATAATTTATCGCGAAAAAATTTATTAAGAGAAATCGCTAACTACTACACAGGCAAAGAAGGGTATTTTAAAAAAATCACTGAACTTGCAGAGAAGTCTGATGTTGTCTTAGTATCGCCCGGCGGTGCAAATATAGGGATCTACAAAGATTGGGCGTATTTAGTAAATGTTATATTTGCAAGAAAGAAAAATAAAAATCTAATATTTCATCTAAATACCATCAGTAAAAGCAATAGCAAAATATTTAATGTTCTAGCCAAATATGTATTAGCTAAGTGCATACTATTTGTAAGGGAAAAGGCATCATTCGAATTATTACGAAGTATGGGAATACATTCTACCCTTGGCGTAGACTCTGCATTTCTTCTGAAAAAAAACGTGAGAAGTGCGGATGTAAATGGTAAGGTTTTGACCTTTGTGCCGACAGAATTGAGCAATTGGCATGTGGATTTCAAGAATGTAAACGATGGCGATATCCTAAAAAATGGAATAATTCCTGCGCTAGCTCGTTTTGCTGCGGAAAATGGATTCAGAATAAAGATTCTCCCCCACTTGTATTCTTCAGAGTCTGAACATGATTTTTTAGAGAAAATTAGACGGTCATTAACAGAGTGCAACAGTAGCATTGATATTACTATAGATAACTCTGTTGATAGCTTCTTTAAGTATGATCAAAGTATTGCTGATTCTAACTTAGTAGTTAGCATGAGGTATCATGGTGTAGTGCTATCTGTCAAAAATGAAATCCCTGTCATTAGCTTAGCTTATGAAAATAAAATGAAAGAATGTTGTCGATACTCTGGAATATTATCGCAAAATATCGATTTATTAAACTTTGAAAGTGGCGAATTGGATACTTTACTGAATAACACAATTAAAATAAACAATAATATATATGGTACACGGGAATTCCTTGAGAAGATGTCTTCAGTAGTTTTAAATCATATTGAGCTATATAATAGGTAAAAAACGCCATGAAAATAGTAAGTAACATATACTATACTATAGGCTTGTTTTTTTTACTTGCCTTCTTTTCATTTGCACTACATCTCTCTGGTATATATCCATATGCAAGCCCTTCTGTAGTGATTTTTTTATATTATTTATATTTTCAATTTTCATATTAGGGTTTATTTTTGATCACCAACTAAAGAATTGGCTCAATCGTGCCAAGATTGCTATTCAAGACGATCAAGATACATTTAAATATAAGTATTGGCCCATTTTTTTTATTCTTATATTTTTTGTGGTTGAAATACTCTACAATAGGAAGTTACCAATTCTAGAAATGTTACAAGGTAGGGTATATGACTACCGTGACTTTACATTTCCTGGGGTTCATGTATTCTTCACTTCATTAACAACATTTTATTGTATTAAATCATTTTTTGACTTTCTGGCTTTTAAGGATAAAAGTTCACTAGTCGCATCACTTACTTGTCTTGTTATATTTTCTGCAATGATGTATAGAAGTAATATTATGTTTTGTGTTTTGAACTACTTCTTATTATATGCATTATATTGTAAAATAAATCTTAAACGTATTATCAAAGTATTATTATTTGTTATTGGTTTATTGTACTTATTCGGAGTTGCAGGAGATTTAAGAAGCAAAGCTCAAACAGGTGACAATGATTTTAGTATATCGAATATTATGAACTCTACTCAGGCATCCCTTGAATTTCAGAATAATACATATTTATCTCCACTGTATTGGGCATATTTATATTTAAGCTCCCCTGTTGCCAATTTTCAAAATACAGTAGACTTAAATTATACTCATTCTGAAATTGATGGTTCTCTAAAATTCATTGTTTATGAAATACTGCCAGATATAGCAGGGAAAAGGATAGCCACTTTGGGAGGCTATGATGAAGAGTATTCCCCATTATCAAGAGTCGTAGATTTTCTGACAGTTGGGACTATTTTTGCTGATTCATTTATATTTATTGGTTGGTATGGTCCTCTTATACTTTCATTATTACTTTTGTTAACACCTATCGTATTTTTATCAATTTGCCCTAAAAATAAGATGTATTACGTCCAACTATCAATATGTACAATAATACTTGTTCTTTGTACATTTTCAAACATGTTGGTTTATTCGACATTGTCCCTTCAGTTATTCTATCCTCTTGTTTTTAGAAAATATAGAGTGTAATGAGGTTAAAATGAGTTCTGTTGTTTTAATGTCAACCTACAATGGCGTACGATACTTACAGCAACAATTAAATAGTCTTCTTTCATTAGACACCTCCCCAGATATTTTCATAAGAGACGATGGTTCTACAGATGGAACTAGGGATATTCTAATTGAATATCAGCGAAATAATAATAATATAAAGATAGTTTACGGAGATAACGTTGGCGTTGTTGGTGGGTTTTTGAACTTAATAAAGCTGGTTGAAAAAAAATATGATTATTACGCATTTTGTGATCAAGACGATTTTTGGGAAAAAGAGAAGATTTTAAAAGCAATAAATAAACTAGAGAAAATAAATGGCAGCGCACTGTATTGTTCAAGGCTAAATGTTGTGGATGAGCATTTAAAACATTTATTTTATTCAAACATACCTAAAAGAGGTTTAACGCTAGCAAATGCTCTGGTCGAAAACGTTGCAACTGGATGCACTTTGGTTGTTAATAAACACGGAATGGATATTATAATAAGTCATATGCCAAGACCAGATAAAGTGGTAATGCATGACTGGTGGGTTTATTTAACCATCTCAGCGACTGGTCAAGTGATTTTTGATGAGACTTCTTATATTAAGTATAGGCAGCATGGGGAAAATGTTGAGGGCATGTCAAATGGAATTTTTAAAATAATTAAAAAATTCATTGGTCGTCCTGAAAGAAGCAAATACACCCCTTTGATTGAACAGCTCATTGAGTTTAAAAGGTTGTATGGAGAAATGCTGTCTTCTAAAGATATCATTATTTTGAATGAGCTAATATCATCAATTGTGGAAAGAAATAAATATAATGTTGTTAAAATGATTCTAAGCAAGAAAATATTTCGTCAAACAACATCTGAAAATTTGTCATTAATATATTCTATTATATCGGGTAAAATTTAAATGAAGTCTCTGAATAAAATTGATCATATCCTTGCTTTTTATCTCCCTCAATATCACCCTATCAAAGAAAATAACGAATGGTGGGGAAATGGGTTTACTGAGTGGACAAATGTTACTAGAAGTAATAAGCGATTTATTGGTCACCGACAGCCCCATCTACCGAGTGATTTAGGTTTTTATGATTTAAGGTTAGCTGAAACTAGGCTTGCACAAGCAGAATTAGCAAAACAAAATGGAATTACAGGTTTTTGTTATTACCATTATTGGTTTAATGGCCATAGATTATTAGAGAGACCACTAGATGAGGTCGTGCAATTGGGGGAACCAGATTTTCCATTTTGTATGTGCTGGGCAAATGAAAATTGGACTAGAGCATGGGATGGGCAGGATCGGCAAGTGTTAATCAAACAAGATTATACTGAAAACGATTCTGAAGATCATTTTTCTCATTTGGTTAAATTCTTTAATGATAGTCGTTATATTAAAGTTAATGGGAAGCCATTGTTTCTAATTTATCGATATGATCACATTCCAGATGTGAAAGTATACTTTGAAAAATGGAGAAACCTAGCTAAAACACATGGCTTTGATGGGTTATATTTATGTGCAGTTAAAAATGGATTTATCGATGCTTCTGAAAAAGAGATAATTAATCTTGGCTTTGATGCCGTGATCGATTTTCAACCTAACAGAAAAGATTTCCCTGTGGGAAATAATGGCAAACAGAATATTGTCTCTTTAGCGAGAAAACTTTTGCCTGATTCTGTATATCAATGGCTTAAGGTTAACGGTTCTGCAGTTAATCGCATAAGTTATAGTGGCATTGTTGAAAATATTACCTCAAGGGCCTGGCATAGTGATATCACAGTTTATCCAAGCGTTTTTCCCAATTGGGATAATTCACCCAGAAGAAAAACGCCTACAATAATACAAAATGATAAACCTGAAGAATATCAAAAATGGCTTGAATACTCTCTTGATGCAGTTAAAAATTACAATAATGGTGAGAGAATAATTTTTATAAATGCTTGGAATGAGTGGGCCGAAGGATGCCATTTAGAGCCAGATCAACAAATGGGATATGAATTTTTGGAAGCAACGAAGGCTGCTATAAAAAAATATAGGTAGGTACTATTATGAAAGTGGCAATTATCATTCCGACTAGAAATGGTGGTAATTTATGGTCAAGAACGGTAAGTAGTATAAGTATACAAGATGGATATAACGACAATATAATTATAATTGATAGTAATTCATCTGATAGAACTCTTAAAGATGCAAATAAGGTTACAGGTAATATTATTCGTATCCACGAGCATGAGTTTAATCATGGGGGGACAAGGAATTTAGGTTGCAGAAATATCGATGAAAATACGGATATTGTCATATTTTTAACTCAAGATGCTGTACTAGCCTCTCCTTACTCGTTACGTAACATTGTCAATTGTTTTCAAGATACACAAATAGCAGCTGCATTTGGAAGACAATTGCCACATGAAAATGCTAGTCCAATTGCTAAACATGCTCGTACGTTTAATTATTCCGATAAATCATATGTTAGCTCGATGGCAAGTAAGGATTCAATGGGCATAAAAACTGTTTTTATATCTAATTCATTTTCTGCTTATCGTATGTCATTATTTAATGAATTGGGTGGTTTTCCTGAGAATACAATTTTGTGTGAGGATATGTACTTTGCAGCAAAATCCATCTTGAAAGGATACAAAATTGCGTATGTTTCGGATGCTGAAGTTTATCACTCGCACAATTACTCATCACTCGAAGAGTTTAGAAGGTATTTTGATATTGGCGTTTTTCATAGGGATGAGCCATGGATTAAAAATGCATTTGGAGGCGCTTCTGGTGAGGGCAGTAAATATATAATTTCCGAGCTAAATTATCTCTTAAAAGAGAGCCCTTCGTTCATTCCTATTGCACTTGCAAATAATTTCATGAAGTTTCTAGGATATAAACTCGGAGGCCATTATTCTATATTACCCATGTCGTTAAGAAAGAAATTCAGCATGCATAAGAATTATTGGAATGGCTCCGAAAGATGAGTGGCTATTTATATGGTCTGAATAAAGGAAAAACCATGAGTGCGTTAAGTTACTCAAAAAGAACTAATTTAATTAAATTATTCTTAGCTCTTTCTGATTTCACCTTTTTGCATTTTCTTTGTTTTTTGCAATCGAAATATTTAAGTTTTTTAATTTTAATATAAATGATCTCATTCCCGAAACAGAGATGCCTGCAAGACTTATTTCACACGTCGTGCTAGCCTTAATGTCAGTTGCATGGTTTTGGGTTAGACTAAGACATTATAGTTATAGGAAACCATTTTGGTTCGAATTGAAAGAAATAATGAGAACGCTTCTTATTTTTGCGATGTTGGATTTAGCTCTAGTAGCGTTTTCTAAATGGCATTTTTCTCGCTACATATGGGTGCTGACTTGGTCCCTAACGTTTTTTTTAGTTCCTTTGGGTAGGACTATTATGAAACGGATTCTTAATAAATTAAATATGTGGGATAAGCATACAATAATTATTGGTGCTAATAAGAATGCATGTGACTCATATTCAGCATTAAAAAGTGAAAAAGATTTGGGCTTTGCCGTCTGTGGGTTTTTTTCTACAAAGAAAACAGATGAGAAAGAGTTGTTTGGTATCCCTATTTTTTGCGATGAACTAGAACTATGGGATAGATGTGATCCAGAAACTACTCAATTCGTAGTTGCATTGGAATTTGAAGAAAACGCCATACGAGATGAATGGTTAAAAAAACTTGCAAAACATAACTGCCGTTCCATCTCTGTTATTCCGACTTTACGAGGAGTACCTTTATATGGTACTGATATGTCGTTTATTTTTAGCCATGAAGTAATGATATTGAGAGTGAGTAACAACCTTGCAAAGCGAACATCTCGATTAGTTAAAAGATCTTTTGATTTAATCGGCTCGGCAAGTATGATCTTATTACTCTCGCCAGTATTAATTGTACTTGCATATTTAGTATCTAAAGATGGTGGAAATGCCATTTATGGACATGAAAGGGTTGGCCTCGGTGGGAAAAGGTTTAAATGCTTAAAGTTCCGTTCTATGGTGGTTAACTCACATGAAGTGTTAAATCAACTACTAGAAACTGATGCAGCATCGAAGGCTGAATGGGATCGTGATTTTAAACTAAAGAATGACCCACGAATTACACGAGTTGGAAAATTTATACGTAAAACTAGCCTTGATGAATTGCCGCAACTTTTTAATGTCCTAAAAGGAGAAATGAGCTTAGTTGGTCCTAGACCGGTAATAGAGCCGGAGTTAGAACGTTATGCAGGTGACGTGGACTATTATTTGATGGCTAAGCCTGGAATGACTGGCTTGTGGCAGGTCAGTGGTAGAAACGATGTTGATTATGATACCAGAGTTTACTTTGACGCATGGTATGTGAAAAACTGGTCTCTTTGGAATGATATAGCGATTCTTTTTAAAACTATAAATGTAGTTTTAAAAAGGGACGGCGCATATTAAAACTGTAATTTAAACTGAAAAATACATGTAATTCCCTCTGCTATTATTTACTCTTTGAATGTCATCATTAAAATGTAAAAGATATCTAAATTGATTTTTTGAGGTTGTATCATGAATAGACGTGGTTTTATTAAGTCTTCATTAATCGCTACGATTGCTGGCAGTGGTTTTACTTATGCTAAAGAAATAGCGGGCACTCAAAATTTTCAACAGACTGATGTTTATGGAAAATACTTGCAAAATGCAAAAATATTCATTGGTGAGATTGGTAAGGAACCTTCTCTCGCGACAGATCAAATAGAACTTTTCAAAATTGACTCTACTGGGAATAAAATAAGTGTAGTACAACCTTTAACTACTGACAATAGTGGGAAATTAATTGGGATAACTGATAAAGAATTCTTAGTATTAGACCATGATTTTTCCGTGGCTATTTATGACTTAAACGGGAAGTTAAATTATAAAAACTTGCATGTTAATGTTTCTGAGTTTAAGATAAAAGATTCGTTGCGTTCGGTCAGTAGTTCTTATAATGATAGTCAATATGCTAGTGTTATAAATAACCCATTTTTAATTACAGGGCGTACTAACATTAGGAATCCACGCTGGAATGCACCAATTGATAATGCAAGTGATCCTGATGCTGCTAATAGCAATGTTTCTGCAATTAACATGATGCTATCTAGTGGAAATAAGTCAGTTGAGCTTGATGATATTAGTAGATACGTAAATTCCACAGTTTATCCTCAGGATAGTGTGACGATATCTGGAGCTGGTCGTTCAGTTGCATCTATTATCTGGATAGGCGGAGACTACCCTATTATAGCACGTCCTAATTTCAAAGATCCTAATGCTAATGGAATATCCAATGTTCGTCTAGTCGACCTGAGAATTATGGATAATGCATTAAAAAGAAATTTTTTTTATTCTATAGATATTACTAATGGGAACAGTTGTGGACTTGAGCGTTGTTGGTTGGATGCAAGAAGTGGCGATTCCCCTAGTGATAAATATGGTGTAATACTAGGTAGTTCTAAGGGCAGTAACAATAAAAACATTAAATCCTTTGTGGCTCATGTTAAAGACTCGAGGTTATCTAGTGCAACCTTAGTGATGAATACGACAGATTATTATATATCAGGTTCTGAATTGTGGGGTAATAATAGAGAGAATGCGGTAGAACTTGGCGGTGGAGGAACTATCTGTGGTGGAACACAAATAGTTCCTGGGTCAAATTCTGGTATATATTTATTTAATGACTCTAAATATGATATAGATACCTTGAAAATAATTGGTGTATATTTTGATGGTTCATCAGATAAGAATTTATTTACCGGCTGGGGGATTTTATCTGCAGATAATATAGGATTGATCAGTGCAGAGATTATTGGTTGCGATTTTTGGCATTTAAACAAAGGAGGAGTGAAACTCGATAAGTTATACTCTTCAACTATTACGTCTAATTTTAGGGATTGTGATTCTGACGATTCCGGGGAAAGTGATATAGTAATATCAGATATATATTCCTCATACGTTTATAATAGACATTTTCGCTCAAACTCTCCGAAGAGTAATAAAAAGAATCTCACTCGTGTTAATCTTTCTCCACCTTATGATCTCAGGGGGCGAAAGGGATTTCCAATATCTAGCGTAGGAGGGCAGGTAAGTTTCTCGGACTCTTATCTTTCAGGGGCGCTTATTAACACCGACTGTTTTGAAGGTCTTGGAGGTAGCGCCAGAACAGACATTATCTATAATGAAGACCCTCATCCTGCACCATACTCTGGAAAAATCATTAACGCTACCGGAAGGGCTAAGTTTAGCAACGGAGTTCATTTTACTGACTTAACAAATGATGGTATAGAATTAAGTGAGGAAATTGACGTGAATTCTTTAATTACATCTGCTAAATATATTGTTACTAATAATTTAAGCATCGAAAATAACATTCAAAATATTGCCCCTCCATATTTATTGGATGTGATCTTTGTTAAAGAAGAGCATACAATTCAAGTGTTAAGAAGCATATTGGACTGTGCGAGTGCTATACGTGAACGTAATAATGGAATATGGGGGGAGTGGAAAAGCAAGAAATAGATGCCTACTTTATATTATCAATGGTAGGCATTTCGGGTGAGGTGTCTATATAATTAGTGTTATTTGTGGAATATAAGTAGATATTGTCTTTTATAAGGCTAATCTCTATTCTTATAATATTTTCTTGCCATGATGTTATTGAAAGTGCTGTGATCCCTTTTATTTAAAATTTGACTGGGTCAGAAAATTAATAATATAAAGTGGCTCGGACCTTTCAAAGGTGTGTTTTATTTTATATCTCTCTTTTGAAAGGTGGAAATATACTATTTAATTTTTTGCCATAAGTTTATGAACCATCTCGTGGTGTAAGCCAATAGGTGTGATTTTTTTATAATTAATGTATTATAATGTATGTGTTGCGTGTTCTATTTGTATATTTAATTGTTACTGTCATTTTTGATTTAATAAGCGCATATCTCTTTGTGTAAAACTTATTGAGATATTCGTTTTATTGGCTAGATTTAAATAAAGGTCACTAAGACTTAAATGTCAAGTTTAAGTTAGGGCGACGACTGGTTGCATCATATTATTTATAGAGGGCTAGCATGAGAGTTATAGTTACTGGCGGTGCCGGATTTATTGGTTCAGCCGTCGCACGTCATATTATTAATAATACCCAGGATGAAATATTGGTTTTAGATAGCCTGACATATGCCGGGAATCTGGAATCACTAGACACAATCACTAGTAGCGATCGCTACAAATTTGAACATGTAGATATTTGTAATCGTCAGGGATTGGACCGTGTATTTACCGAGTTCCAGCCTGATGTGGTTATGCACCTGGCCGCCGAGAGCCATGTTGATCGTTCCATTGATGGGCCTGCTGCATTTATCGAAACCAATATCGTGGGCACCTATACTCTTCTAGAAGCTGCGCGTCAGTATTGGCTAACTTTGGATGACGCGGCTAAGAAAGCTTTCCGTTTCCATCATATCTCGACCGATGAGGTTTATGGCGATTTGCACGGGACGGAAGACCTGTTTACGGAAACCACGCCTTATGCGCCAAGTAGTCCTTACTCAGCCTCGAAAGCCTCAAGCGATCATCTTGTCAGAGCTTGGCTGCGTACCTATGGTTTACCGACTATTGTGACCAACTGTTCAAACAATTATGGCCCTTATCATTTCCCCGAAAAGTTGATACCGTTGACGATCCTTAATGCGCTGGAGGGTAAGGCTTTACCGGTATACGGTAATGGTGCTCAAGTTCGGGATTGGCTGTATGTGGAAGATCATGCACGGGCTTTGTATAAGGTTGTTTGTGAAGGCGAAATTGGGGAAACCTATAATATTGGTGGTCATAACGAGCGTAGGAATATAGACGTGGTGCAGACCATTTGCCGGTTACTGGACGAATTGGTCCCTAACAAGCCTGGTAATCTGCTCAAGTATGAAGATTTGATCACCTTTGTGACTGACCGCCCTGGTCACGACATGCGCTATGCGATTGATGCCTCGAAAATTGACCGTGAACTGGGTTGGAAACCGCAAGAAACCTTCGAAAGCGGCATTAGAAAAACGGTTGAGTGGTATTTGGCTAACCAAGCCTGGTGGAGCCGTGTTAAAGATGGTTCATATACTGGTGAGCGTCTGGGTTTAAACCGTTAATCTAATTTAGGAATCTGAAATGAAAGGAATTGTACTCGCGGGTGGTTCAGGTACTCGTTTGTATCCGATTACACGTGGTGTTTCTAAACAACTGCTACCTATTTATGATAAACCGATGGTTTATTACCCGATCTCAGTGTTAATGCTGGCCGGTATTCGTGATATTTTAATTATATCTACCCCCGAAGATATGCCTTCGTTCAAACGCTTATTGGGTGACGGAAGTCGCTTTGGTATCAAGCTGAGCTATGAAATCCAGCCAAGTCCTGACGGTCTGGCGCAGGCCTTCCTGATTGGTGAAGCGTTCATCAATGGTGATCGTTGTGCATTGGTTCTGGGGGATAATATTTATTTCGGCCAAAGTTTTGGCAAAAAACTTGAAAATGTGGTCGAAAAAAATTCCGGGGCCACGGTGTTTGGCTATCAAGTAATGGACCCTGAGCGTTTTGGCGTGGTTGAGTTTGATGACAATTTCCGCGCATTATCTCTTGAAGAAAAGCCAACTGTACCGAAGTCTAACTGGGCGGTTACCGGCTTGTATTTCTACGATAATGAAGTCGTTGAAATGGCAAAACAGGTTAAACCATCCCATCGTGGTGAGTTAGAGATCACTACGCTTAATCAAATGTACTTGGACGCAGGTAAGCTGAATGTTGAGTTGCTTGGCCGGGGTTTTGCTTGGTTAGATACTGGTACTCACGACAGTCTGGTCGAAGCATCTCAATTTATCCATACCATTGAAAAACGGCAGGGTTTCAAAGTTGCTTGTCTGGAGGAGATCGCATTCCGTAAGGGTTGGCTCTCTCGTGAGCAAGTTGCTGAAGAGGCCAGATTACTTGGTAAAACACTCTACGGCCAGTATTTGTCGCATCTGATTGGGGAGTTATAAGATGCAGGTAATAGACACAAAAATCGATGGTGTGAAAATCATCCTGCCGAAAGTATTTGGTGATGCTCGCGGTTTTTTCCTCGAAACGTTTGAAAAGAAACGTTATCAAGAAATGCTAGATATTGACCTTGATTTTGTTCAGGATAACCATTCACGCTCTGCGCGCAATGTATTGCGTGGCCTTCATTTCCAAAAGATAAATCCTCAGGGGAAACTGGTTCGTGTTGTGCGTGGCGAAGTGTTTGACGTTGCGGTGGATATTCGCCCTGGCTCTCCAACTTACGGCGCTTGGGAGGGGGTTATCCTCTCCGAAGAAAACAAAACCCAGTTCTGGGTTCCGCCGGGTTTGGCTCATGGCTTCGTTGTGCTCTCTGATGTTGCAGATTTCGAATATAAATGCACTGATTATTACAATCCAGCACATGAAGGCTGTCTGCTATGGAATGATCCACAGGTTGGTATTGAATGGCCTATCGATAATCCATTGTTGTCCGAAAAAGATAAAGTCGGCAAGTTATTCAAGGATCTAGGACTATGAAAATCTTACTGACCGGCGCGAAAGGGCAACTGGGGAGTTGCTTCCAGGATCGCTTACCAGCCGGGTGGGATGTGTGGGCAACTGATGCCGATGTGCTTGATATCACTGATCTTGTTAAAGTAAAAAGCGCGGTAGTTGATTATCGACCGAATGTTATTGTGAATGCTGCGGCGTTCACTGCTGTTGATAAAGCAGAAACTGACCATGAAATCGCGGCATTGATTAATGAAGTAGGTCCGAAGAATTTGGCTTTGGCGGCCAACGAAGTGGGAGCTCGCCTAGTACATGTTTCTACGGATTATGTTTTTGATGGTGAGGCTACTACCCCCTATATTGAAACCGCATCAACTAACCCGCTAGGGGTGTATGGCAAAACTAAACTGGACGGCGAGATTGCGGTTAGCCTCTATCAACCTGATGCGTTGATTATTCGTACGGCCTGGGTTTTTAGTGAGTATGGTAATAATTTCGTTAAAACCATGCTAAGGCTTGCACAGGATCGTGACACTTTAGGTGTGGTATCTGACCAGTTTGGTTGCCCTACCTATGCGGGGGATATTGCTCAGGCAATTATCGTGCTCTTGCAGAAGAAAGCAGCAGGTGGGGTTTATCATTTCTGTGGTGATAAAACAGTGGCCTGGAATGAATTTGCAGAAGCGATTTTTTCAGCAGCAATCAAGCAAGGCGTTTTAGCCAAGGCACCGCTAGTTAATGGGATTACAACGTCACAATATCCCACGGCAGCCAGAAGGCCGAAGTACTCTGTGCTTAACTGCGAAAAAATACAAAACCAAGGAGTCATCTTATCTCCTTGGAAGGATCGCATCGACGAGATTATTACCATTCAACCTAAGTAACTGTTAAATTCATTTAAGGCCTTCCACAGCACTATAATGGGCGCTGTGGGCATGGTGAATGACTTTGAAACGGAAGACCTCGAGAGGGCTGCAGAGATGTGGCCTTTTTTTTGAACAAAATCTTTATCATGACTCAATACTCTTGGTGAGCGGAAGGTTAGAATAGCAGCTCAACATATTCATTTTCAGCGCTTCAGGCGCTTGCAAGGAGTTCAGATGGCAATTCTAGTCACCGGCGGAGCCGGCTACATCGGTTCCCACACCGTTCTTGCCCTGCTGGAGCGTGGAGAGGAGGTTGTCGTCCTAGACAACCTGTCTAACTCATCCGAAGAGTCACTGCACCGTGTGGAGCAGCTAAC
This sequence comes from Serratia sp. J2, assembly GCF_046269175.1. NCBI lineage: Bacteria > Pseudomonadati > Pseudomonadota > Gammaproteobacteria > Enterobacterales > Yersiniaceae > Serratia > Serratia sp. J2. Next base: position 112,246 of record NZ_JBKABN010000006.1, on the reverse strand, counting down.
AGGCAAAGCAGCCATTTTCTATCAAGGCGACATTCAAGATCCGGAGTGTCTGAACCGCATATTCGATGGCCACCGTATCTCGGCGGTGATCCACTTTGCTGGCCTCAAAGCAGTAGGGGAGTCAACCCGCAAACCGTTAGAGTATTATCAGAACAACGTCTCTGGCACGCTGGTGCTGCTGGGTGAAATGCGTCGTGCCGGAGTTCACCAGTTTATCTTCAGCTCTTCGGCTACTGTTTATGGCGCTAATTCTCCAGTACCTTACGTTGAAACCACGCCTATTGGCGGTACGACTAGCCCGTATGGCACATCCAAACTGATGGTTGAGCAGATCCTGCAAGACTTCGCCAAGGCTGAGCCTCAGTTCTCGATTATTGCTTTACGTTACTTCAACCCAGTCGGTGCTCATGAGTCTGGCCTGATCGGCGAAGATCCCAATGGTATCCCTAATAACCTGCTGCCTTACATCTCACAGGTTGCTATCGGCAAGTTGGAGAAGCTAGGTGTGTTTGGAGGGGATTATCCAACCGAAGACGGCACCGGCGTGCGTGACTACATTCACGTGATGGATCTGGCGGAAGGCCACCTGATGGCAATGGATCATTTGAAGAAGGTCGAAGGGTTCAAGGCTTACAACCTGGGAGCCGGTATTGGGTTCTCCGTGCTGGAAATGGTGCATGCTTTCGAGAAAGCCTCCGGCATTACTATCCCTTATCAGATCTTGCCACGTCGGGATGGTGATTTGCCTGCGTTCTGGGCCGACGCCAACCTGGCCAAGAAAGAGCTTGGTTGGGAGGTCTCTCGGGGTATTGACACCATGATGCGCGATACCTGGAACTGGCAAAGCAAGAACCCAAAAGGGTATCGCTGATAGTCGCGTTTTATTTGCAATGTTGAACTTTTATTGCCGGTATTTTGATGGCGAATGAGGGTTGGTTCTTGTAGAATATTACGCTTCTTTAACATAGTTAATACTATAGTTTACTGATTTTTAAGTGATTGAGACCTAAGGTCACTATAGCCCAAGTTACTAACAGAGTAACTTTTGGTTAATTTGAAATCATAGACACTGGCGTGGCTGCAAAGGGCCACGTCTTGTTGTTTAGAGGGTTATATGAAAATTATCATTACCGGTGGCGCTGGCTTCATTGGTTCCGCCGTTGCGCGGCACATCATCAACGACACCCAAGACCAAATCCTGATCTTAGATAGCCTGACATACGCAGGTAATCTCGAATCTTTAACGTCAATAGCAAGCAGCGAACGTTACCAGTTTGCCCAGGTGGATATCTGTAATCGTCAGGAACTGGACCGCGTGTTTGCCGAGTTCAAGCCAGATGCGGTTATGCACCTGGCTGCTGAGAGCCACGTCGATCGTTCCATTGATGGTCCCGCCGCATTTATCGAAACCAATATTGTGGGTACCTATACCCTGTTGGAAGCGGCCCGGCAGCACTGGCAAACTTTAGATGAGCAGGCAAAGCAAGCATTCCGCTTCCATCATATCTCCACTGATGAAGTTTACGGCGATCTGCACGGTACCGATGATCTGTTCACTGAAAACACACCTTATGCGCCAAGCAGCCCTTATTCAGCTTCGAAAGCCTCGAGCGATCACCTTGTCAGGGCTTGGTTACGCACTTATGGCCTGCCGACTATCGTAACGAACTGCTCCAACAACTATGGCCCATACCATTTCCCGGAGAAACTGATCCCGCTAACCATTCTTAACGCCCTTGAAGGTAAAGCGTTGCCGATCTATGGCAACGGTACTCAAGTGCGCGATTGGCTGTATGTGGAAGATCACGCGCGGGCACTGTACAAAGTTGTCTGTGAAGGTGAAGTAGGTGAAACCTACAACGTTGGCGGCCATAACGAGCGTAAAAATATTGAAGTCGTGCAAACGATCTGCCGTTTGCTAGATGAGCTGGCGCCGAATAAACCCGGTAACCTGGCTAAGTATGAAGACCTGATCACCTTTGTGACCGATCGTCCTGGTCATGACATGCGCTATGCGATTGACGCCTCGAAAATTGATCGTGAGTTGGGTTGGAAGCCGCAAGAAACCTTTGAGAGCGGTATTAGAAAAACGGTTGAGTGGTATCTGGATAACCAAGCTTGGTGGAGCCGTGTCAAAGATGGTTCATATGCTGGAGAACGTCTGGGTCTAACCCGCTAATTTAAGGTATGAAAATGAAAGGTATTGTTTTAGCAGGTGGGTCAGGCACACGTCTCTATCCTATTACGCGTGGTGTGTCAAAGCAGCTATTGCCAATCTACGATAAGCCGATGATTTACTATCCGCTATCAGTATTGATGCTGGCGGGGATACGCGACATTCTGATTATATCCACTCCAGAGGATATGCCGTCATTTAAGCGGTTACTCGGCGATGGGAGTCGTTTTGGCATCTCATTGAGCTATGCAATTCAACCTAGCCCGGATGGATTAGCGCAGGCATTCCTGATTGGTGAAGAGTTCATCAATGGGGACAGCTGTGCTCTGGTATTAGGGGACAATATTTTCTTTGGCCAAAGTTTTGGTAAGAAGTTGACGTCAGTAGTTGAACGTAACCAGGGGGCAACCGTATTTGGTTACCAGGTGATGGATCCTGAACGCTTTGGCGTGGTGGAATTTGATGATGACTTCCGGGCACTATCTCTGGAAGAAAAACCAACGAAGCCCAAATCTAACTGGGCCGTTACTGGGCTTTACTTCTATGATCATCACGTTGTTGAGATGGCGAAGCAGGTCAAACCATCCTCACGTGGTGAACTAGAGATCACCACGCTCAACCAGATGTATCTGGATAAAGAAGCTCTCAATGTTGAGTTGCTTGGGCGCGGATTTGCGTGGCTGGATACCGGTACTCACGACAGTCTGATTGAGGCTTCCCAGTTTGTACACACGATCGAAAATCGCCAAGGGTTCAAGGTTGCTTGCCTGGAAGAGATCGCCTACCGCAAAGGGTGGCTGACTCGTGAGCAAGTAGAGGCAGAGGCTAAACTGCTTAGCAAGACCTTGTACGGGCAGTATTTATTGCAACTGAGTCTGGAGAAATAGAATGCAAGTCACAGATACCAAAATCGATGGTGTGAAGATTATTCAACCCAAGGTATTTGGCGATGCTCGGGGCTTTTTCCTGGAGACGTTTGAAAAGAGACGCTATCAGGAAATGTTGGATATCGATCTGGATTTTGTTCAGGATAACCACTCGCGTTCATCACGCGGTGTGCTGCGTGGCCTGCATTTCCAAAAGATAAATCCTCAGGGTAAACTAGTGCGTGTAGTGCGCGGCGAAGTGTTTGATGTCGCGGTTGATATCCGTCCTGGCTCTCCAACTTACGGTGCTTGGGAAGGGGTGATCCTTTCCGAAGAAAATAAAACCCAGTTTTGGGTCCCGCCGGGCTTGGCTCATGGTTTTGTTGTGCTTTCTGATGTCGCAGACTTTGAATATAAATGTACGGACTATTACAATCCTGTACATGAAGGTTGCCTATTATGGAACGATCCAGAGGTGGGAATCGAATGGCCATTAGAGAATCCGCTACTCTCTGAAAAAGATAAAATTGGCAAACTGTTTAAGGAGCTAGGCCAATGAAGGTTTTGTTGACCGGCGCCAACGGGCAATTGGGGCGTTGTTTTATCGATCGCCTCCCTGCAGGTTGGGAAATACTGGCAACCGACAGTGATTCTTTGGATATTACTGATTTCGAGAAGGTTAAGCACACCACACTTACCTTCCTGCCTGATGTGATAGTGAATGCAGCCGCTTATACCGCCGTAGATAAAGCGGAAAATGATTGCGAAATGGCTAAGTTGATCAATGAACAAGGGCCAAAAAACCTGGCTTTGGTAGCCAAAATTGCCAATTGCCGCCTGGTTCATGTATCAACAGACTATGTCTTTGATGGTCTCGCTGATACGCCGTACTGCGAAAATGACACAACCAACCCGTTAGGAGTTTATGGTAAGACTAAACTCGATGGTGAGATTGCTGTTATGGTTACCCAGCCCGAAGCTATAATTATTCGCACCGCGTGGGTATTCAGTGAGTATGGCAATAATTTCGTGAAAACCATGCTACGTCTGGCGCAAGATCGCGACGTTTTGGGCATTGTATCAGACCAGCGCGGTTGCCCAACTTACGCTGGTGATATTGCCGCCGCTATCATCGACCTGTTGAAAGGTGGTGCGGAAGGTGGCATTTATCATTTCTGCGGTGACAAAGACGTTACCTGGAACGAATTCGCCGAATTTATCTTCACCTCAGCGTTTGAGCAAGGTCTTTTGGCTCGCAGCCCAACGATTAACGCTATCACCACCGATCAATACCCAACTCCTGCACAAAGACCGAAGTATTCGCTGTTAAATTGCGAAAAAATCAAAGCGTGCGGGGTTGTGCTATCCCAGTGGCAAGATAGGGTCGGCAGTGTAGTCAGAGCTGTTCAGATCTAGCATAACAGTCAGTAAGTGCATTGTGTCGTGCCCAGCTAACCGGTTGGGCACAGTTAATATACTGATATTTCCAATGTAAAAAGCATATCCTATTGATTATATTCAATAATACTCCTCTCTGACTCCCTCTCTCATTTGTCCTCTGAACGCCTAATCGAAGACGTTTCCTTATCCAATAGAAGCCGTAGATCCATATCACTGCTAGTGAGTTGGTTGTTTTTACCGCTATTCGATTAAGAACATACTGAAACTATCAAGATTCTAAAGGTGTTTTAATCGATATGGTGGTAGCATATGGCCCGAAGTTTTGTGTGGGCGAACCCTAATAGTCTATTTGGGCTTTTATGGCAAGTAGCCGAGCTTTTCTCGGGGAAATCCACTCTAAAGTTGAGATATATCTATTGGCTACTGCATGCCAAGGGCGGTAGCGTGCCTTTTTTTGGGCAATCTGTTGGGTATATTTGTTGTAACTACCGAATTTTCATGATGTTGTCGCGATATTCAAAATAATTCATTAATGAGACTTTTCTTATTGACTATTGTGTTTTTTTTTGGATTTTCAGTGTTTCATTTTATGAAATATCGATTCATTTATCAAATGACACAAACTATGGGTGAGTTAATGCGCATGGTAAGTGTCCTCTATAGTGGTAAAGGATGGAGATAAAACCAACCAATTATCGATTCTAGGAAATTACTCATATACATTTCAGGTTTATGAATAACCAATTATTATTTGATATATAAACCCACGTGAACCATTTCCAGGTAACCTTGTCAGTATCTGTGTGAGTTCAGCAATAATTATTGGAATATTTTGATGAAAAAAAGCAACAATTCATCACCAATCGCTGTAGTATCGAGCTTTTGGCTGCATAGAAAACTTATTCTTAATCTAACCAAAAGAGAAGTATCTGGCAGATATAAAGGTTCGGTTTTTGGCATTCTTTGGTCTTTCTTTAACCCTATTTTTATGCTGGTGGTTTATACTTTTGTCTTTAGTTTTATCTTTAACGCGCGCTGGAGTACAGAGAGCACCTCCAGAGCTGAATTTGCATTGGTGTTATTTGCTGGATTGATTGTTTTTAACTTTTTCAGCGAGTGTGCAATAAAATCACCCGGGTTAATATTATCTAATGTAAATTATGTTAAGAAGGTGATTTTTCCATTAGAAATACTACCCATAATTAGCGCATGTTCTGCATTGTTTCATGCGGCAATAAGTATTGTTGTTTGGCTGATCTTTTATACTATTGAAGCAGGCATTCCACATATCACTGTGTTTCTGCTTCCGGTTATATTATTGCCATTGTTCATTTTTGTTACTGGTGTAGGTTGGTTGCTGTCTTCTTTAGGCGTATTTTTGCGAGATGTGGGGCAAATGATAACGATCTTGGTCACTGCACTTATGTTTTTATCGCCTATTTTTTATCCAATTACCGCTATTCCAGAAAAGTATAGGCCATTGTTAAACCTTAATCCTTTAGCGCCTGCTATCGCACAATTCCGAGATATCATGTATTTTGGTGTTGTACCTTCATTGGTTAGTTATATCATCTATCTAGTAGGTTGCTTGGTTTTTGCCTGGTTCGGTTTTTTTGTTTTCCAAAAAACGAGAAAGGGATTTGCAGATGTCCTCTGATAATATAGCTATCAGCATTAAAGACATAAGAAAATGTTTTTATGTCTATAATAATCCGCATGACAGATTAAAGCAGTTTGTTTTACCGAAATTAAAACGCCTTATCACTAGTGAATCAGAAAATTACTATAAAGAATTCTGGGCGTTAAATGGTATCTCTTTTGACGTTATGAAAGGCGAAACCGTTGGTCTTATTGGCAAAAATGGTAGTGGCAAATCTACACTTTTGCAGATTATTTGCGGTACGTTGACAGCGACCAGTGGTACTGTGGAGACTACCGGCAGAATAGCCGCTCTACTTGAGTTAGGCTCAGGATTCAACCCCGAGTTTACTGGTCGAGAAAATATCTATCTGAACGCTGCAATTTTGGGGCTTTCCAAAGCGGAAATAGATAATAAATTCGATGCTATTGCCGCCTTTGCTGATATCGGTGACTTTATTGAGCAGCCGGTCAAAACCTACTCTAGCGGTATGGTGGTCAGGCTAGCCTTTGCAGTACAGGCACAAGTCGATCCTGATATCCTTATTGTCGATGAAGCTTTGGCAGTTGGCGATGCGAAGTTTCAAGCAAAGTGTTTTGACCGTTTAAGACAGTTGAAGAATAATGGAACTAGTATCCTGTTAGTGACACACTCCGGAGAGCAGATTGTCACGCATTGCGACAAAGCGGTCCTTCTTAGTGGTGGGAATAAGCTATATCAAGGTTCTCCTAAAGTCGCTGTCAATAAGTATATGGACATACTATTTGGCAAAACCCAGAGTCCAACCAAGGATGATGTGGTAGCTGAAGCTAATGTAAAAGCTAACAATACCCTAAATTCAGCATCTTCTGTTGCGGCGGGTTTGAGCTTGGATACCGACTGCTTTAATACCAAGGCTAATTATAATAAAAACGAATATCGCTGGGGTGACCGTGCCGCTTCCTGGTTAGATTATCAATTATTTGCTGGGGAACGCCTTAACCCAGCAACTGTTTATGCTGATGAAAAGATAAAAATCCGCTGTTCAATTTATTTCGAAAAAAATATACATAATCCTATCATTGGTTTTGCAGTGAAAACCAAAGAAGGGGTGACGGTATATAATACAAATTCACATTTGCTAAATGAAGACACCCTTCAACATGGACGGGAAAATACCCACTCAATTGTTGAATTTGAATTCGAAAACAAACTAGGTGCTGGTGATTATTTCATTTCTTTAGGGATTGCCTCTATGAAGGATAATGAGGTGGTACCGCATGATAGACGATACGATGTAATTCATTTCCTTGTACCAACTGTGGAATCTTTTTCAGGGATGACAAACTTAGAACTAAACCTAAAAATTAACTCTTCATTTGGTAAATAATTATGTTTTTAGATACTAATCTTTATTCTTTTCGCGAAGCTTCAGGTGTCTGGGCTCGTGTTGATTACACTGGTATTCCTTATAGCGATGGCGATGTTCAAGAAAATCAACTATTAAACATTGTCAGCAATACTAAAGATCGCAGCGTATCATCTCCAGAACTTAGAGCACAGTGTTCTGATTGGGTAACTACTTATCATTTTTCCAGCTTACGCTCTAATTTACTGCGGCCACTAAATTCGCTCTTCACCCCGGGCGTCAAAATACTTGAAATAGGTGCCGGCTGTGGTGCGATTACTCGTTTTTTGGGGGAGTCGGGAGCCGAGGTTCTTGCTCTTGAAGGGAGTTTAAGACGTGCTGCGATAGCACGAGCCAGAACGCTGGACCTGGCCAATGTGACCGTTGTCAGTGAGCGTTTCGACGACTTTCAATGCGTAGAAAAATTTGATGTGATTACCTTGATTGGCGTACTTGAATACTCCAATTTGTTCAGCCAAGGCAGTGATAGCGCCATCAGCATGCTTAATAACATCAAAGCGCGTCTGAAACCTGATGGTAAACTGTTGATCGCGATCGAAAACCAACTGGGCCTCAAATATTTTGCAGGTGCACGGGAGGATCACATTGGGCAGGTTATGTATGGCATTGAAGGTCGCTATACGAAGCAGCAGGCTGAAACCTACGGCCATCATGTCTTACTAGAGAAGCTTGCTACGGTAGGGTTATCCTCAGTACAGACGTTATTGCCTTTCCCTGATTATAAACTGCCCGTATCGGTGGTGACGGAGATAGGAGCCAACAGCGATGCGTTTGATGCCTCTGTTTTTGCCACTCAGTCAGTCCGCGCCGATATGCAGTTGCCAGAGAAGCTGCATTTAATTCCTGAGCTGGCATGGCCAGTTGTTTTCAACAACAAACTAGCGGTTGAAATGAGCAACTCATTCCTGTTGGTTGCCAGTAATACTGCTGCGGAGGTTTTTGATAAAAATCTGCTTGCCGTGCATTATGGTGGGGAAAGACACCGTCCATTTAGCAAAAAGACGGTTTTTAAATATAACGCGGAAAATCAGGTTGTTGTTAAAAGAGAGTTGCTGAGTGACGTCTTGGCACCGGATGATAAATTTATCGGCTTTAAACTTGATGGTTATGAAACCTATATCAAAGGTCCCTCATTATCGACAGAGTTTATCAAGATTGTGACGACTCCGGGGTGGTCTATGGAGTACGTAGCTGGCTATTTCCGTTACTATATCGAGTGTCTTGAAACATCACTGCGTGGTGAAGGGCTGAGCTATGATGAGTTTACCCAAGGTACCATGCTACCACCAACTTATCTGGATGCTATTCCTTCCAACTTTGTCATTGATGCAGAAGGGCAGCCTCGGTATTTTGAACGTGAATGGTTGGCAAAAGAAGGATTGACTCTTGGCCACTTGGTTTTCCGTGCCGCCTTGTCCTTGCTAGGTAAGATTTCTTGCTTTGCAATTCCTGATTCTGGCTCTTCTCTTACACGAGGGGAGTTCATCCAGCAGCTTTTTGAGGCATTGTCTTTCTCTACTGATAAATCATTGCTTGACGATTATCTTCAGTTAGAGTCTGCTTTACATGCTTTCTCAACCGGAGAGCAGGAAAGTTCACTCATTACCTGGTACCCGGAACATGTTTTACCCGGCCACTATGAGGTGAATGATGCTGAATGTGTTTCCATGTCTTTTGCCCAGATAAAAGAGAGCTTGCACCAAGCGAAAGAAGTGATTGCCAGCCTGCAGCAATCCAAAGACATTGCTGAAAAACTGGCTCATGACAGGCTAGCTGAGATTGCAGCTTTGCATAGTGCAAAAGATATTGCTGAACGTTTTGCATATGAGCGATTAGATAAAATTCATAAATTGGAAGCTGAGTTACAGATGTATCAGTCTGGAGTTTTAGGGAAATTGTCCAGACTCATTAAAGGTAATAGGAACTGAGATGAGTAAACTGCATTGGTCGATCGATTACTTTGTACAACAAAATGGAACTATCTTCAGCTATGGATGGATTTTTCATGAAGATAAAAGTATTACCAAGCTTTGTTTATCTTTGCCTGAAAGTGATACTGATAATGTTCTGAAAATCGACTATGGGAAGTGCAGGGATGATGTAGGTGCTTATTTTTCAAGCTTTGAACAAGCCAAGCATTCTGGATATATTATTTATGGTTCATTTGGTTCAGAAGCTAAGATTGTAGATCTAAAATTGTTATGTACCTATTCAGATGGTTCGACTGAAAGCGTTGAGGTACCAGACAGTTGTCTAAATGTAACTATAGATGTGGACAGTGGCGGAGCAACATCGAAGAAACTGATTTTTAAACAGTTTACGGTGTTGATTAAACGTGCCTTCATGTTGATAAAATCTGGCAAATTTTCATTATTATATGAAAAATTCAGTCGGTATAAAAATAAAACTCCGAGTAAAAACCTTGGTTCACCTGATGATATTGTTGCATTTCTCAACCCTGCAGAGAGAGAACAAGTCATCTTTTTAATCGATCATGATTTGGGTGGTGGGGTTAACCATTATAGAAATCGATTGATTCAAGAAAAAATGAGTGTTGGTTACTCGGCACTGGTGCTTTCTTTTGATATAACTACATTATCTTATAAGTTAATCGTTCGCGGTGAAAAAGGCGAGTTTAAGTTTAAAATACCCGGTTATAAATTTATCTATGACTTGCTTGCCTTCGTAAAAATAAAAGAGATTGTCTATAATACAGGCGTTTCATTTACAAATCCGGAAGAAATACCAGGTTTTCTTATCGGCTTAAAAATGAAAACTAATGCTCAACTGATGACTCAGGCTCATGATCTCTTCCCGTTATGTCCTTCCCACTTCCTGATTAACGACCAAGGGAAGTATTGTGACATACCGGATCCGTCAGTTTGTGCTTCATGTTTACGTAACAATACCTTTGGATTCACTACTTTATTTGAATCAAATGATATCGAAGAGTGGCGAGACAAGTGGGGGGGATTGATGATCGCCTCTGACAAAATTGTTACTTTTTCTCAAAACACTCTGGATCTCTATCGGCGTGTTTACCCGCAGATCCAAGAAGAGAATGCGGTTGTTATTCCTCATACTGTAGATTACCTCCCAGCTAAGGCGAATATACAGCAGACACAGCAGTTGAAAATAGGTGTCGTCGGAATAATCGGTTATCATAAGGGGGCGCAAATTGTTAAGGAGTTGGCTCAAGAAATAAAAGATAAGCAATACCCTGCGGAAATAGTTATTGTTGGCACTGTTGAATCATCCTGTCCTGCTGATATTGTTACTCAAACTGGGGCATACAAGCATGATGAGTTGCCAAGTTTACTTGAAAAGCATGGTGTTAATATAATTTTATTCCCATCTATTTGGCCTGAAACGTTTTCTTATGTGGTTCAGGAAATGATGGAGCTAGGTTATCCTGTTGCTAGTTTTGATCTGGGCGCTCCAGCTGAACGCCTTAGAACTTATCAAGATGGTTTAGTCTTGTCTTCTATGTCAGCTGGAATCGTGTTGCAAGAGTTGGTAAAATTTCACCGGCAAGTATATTCAATCCAATGAGGCAGATATGTCTGAAGTTCATGTTTTTACCAGTGCGGCATTCAATTACATTCCTAAAGTGAGAATGCTTTTTCAGTCAATTAGGAAATATCATCCAGAATGGACTATTCATCTTGCTTTAGCCGATGAAAAAAGGCCCGAAATTGACTTGAGCAACGAGCCTTTTGATGAAGTTGTTTCCGTTTCTGAATTGGATATACCTGATTGGAAAGGTTGGGCTTATTGCCATACCATCGTTGAACTGGCGACGGCCATCAAGCCTTTCATGTTAGCGCGTTTGTTACAGTTACCAGGCTGTAAGAAAGTTATCTATCTTGATCCAGACACGGTGGTTTTCTCACGCCTGGATGACATCCTTGAAGCTCTTGATTCAGCGAATGTGGTGTTGACTCCACATCAAACCAAGCCAGAGACTTCGTTGTCAGCGGTAATGGATAATGAAATTTGCAGCCTGAAACACGGTGTTTACAACCTTGGATTCTGCGCAGTTGCTGCGACAGATGTGGGCTTGTCATTCGCTAAATGGTGGGGGGAGCGTATCTATCACTTCTGCCGTGCGGACATTCCTAATGGTTTGTTTACTGACCAGCGCTGGATTGATCTGGTACCTGCATTCTTTACTGATGTTGCTATTATGCGTTCTAGCCGTCACAACGTTGCGACATGGAACCTGACCACCCGTGAATTTACTATTGATCCTCAAGGTAACTATTTTGTCGATGGTGAACCACTAGGTTTCTACCACTTTACCGGTTTCGACAGTGGTGCGCATAGGATCATGGCATCCAAAAATGCGGGTGAAAACTCTGATGTGCATAAACTTATTGATTGGTATGATGATCAAACCAAGAACTTGGCTCAGGATCCATTAGCTAAGGTGGTTTGGGCATATGGTCAGCACTCTGACGGCTCGGCTATTTCTAAAGCGCAACGTATCGTTTACCGCGAACGAATTGACCTACAGAATGCTTTCCCAACGCCTTTTGACGTCACTACCTATAATCAATGGTGGATTACGCAAGGTGCAAAAGAGTATCCTGAGCTGTTTGACCCACAAACCAAAGATGAAGCATTACGCCAATTCAGTATTGTTCTGACGCCTGGTTTCCGTGGTGGTAATGCCGAATTCGATAAAGATCGGTTTGTGAGTATGATAAAGCGTTCCCTGACAAATCCACGGGTTGGTATGACTCTAGGTAAAAGAGGTTGGGAAGTGCTTAAAAATGAAGGTATTAAAGGCATCAAGCGCCGCTTTCTGAACTAAAATATCTGATCAATTATCTATGCCCTGTATTAAACCAAACGTTTATAAAATACAGGGCTTTTTTTCTTTTTCTGACAATGAAAGGTTTTTAACTGACTGATTTTAAAGTACTATTGATACTGGCTGATATATGATTTTTCGGATGACACATTTAGTGGATTTTTAGGAGGTAACATGATGGAGTCGTTATGTGTTCGCCGGAATACCCACGTACTTAATTTGGTGTTTTAAGTGAAAATAATTGCATCTCTTGTGTTGTATCGACATGAGTATCAATCTGTAAGCAGAACCTTAACCTCCTTGTTAGAGGAGGAGAGTGTTTCAAAGCTGGTTATTGTAGATAATGGCGCGTATTGCCACTGGTTGCTAGAACTGGATAATCCCAAAATTGAAGTTATTCGCGTTCAGGAGAATGCAGGCTTCGGTGCTGGCCATAATCAGGTATTTTCTCGCTTCGAAGAGCACCCAGGCCATTTTTTAATTTGTAATCCAGATATTGATTTCGAGAAAGGTGAAGTGGATAAGCTATATCAGTTTTGCCTACAAGGTAATATTGACTTGGCTGTTCCCAAAATTGTTTACCCTGATGGGCGTTTACAACATGCGTGTAAAACATTGCCATCACCTTATCAATTATTTATGCGAAGATTTATCTCTCAATTTACCAGTTCGCTGAATCAAGACTACGAACTCCATTCTGCGGATTATAGTAAGCCGTTCTTTGCACCTTCGCTTTCTGGTTGCTTTATGTTAGTGAGTAATAAGGCTGTTCGTGACGTTGGTTATTTTGATACGCGCTTCTTTCTCTACCTTGAAGATGTTGATTTGTCGAGAAGAATTTGCGAAAACCATAGGGTAAGCTATTGCCCTGACTCGGTTGTTGTTCACGAGTCACAGCGACGTTCTTACAGAGATAAGCGTTTTTTGGCTTACCATATTATTTCTGCCGTGAAATACTTCAATAAGTGGGGATGGTTCTTCGATCAGCAAAGAACAGATTTAAATAATCGTTGTTTAAAAAAACTCCCTAGAGCTGAAAATAGCATACCGCAATTCACGCGTATTGAAGATGATAAATAAAGTAACTCGGTATTGGTAGGTGCTTTCTCACTACTGGTATAATCGATCAAAATATCCTTGCTGGCTCCCTTATCAAAGGTAATAATAAAAATGTCTGTGGCCAAAGCCGAAAAGATAAATGTCAAGTATCACTTTGACTCTATAGATATTTTAAGAGGTTTCGCTGCAATATCTGTCGTTGTTTATCATGTGATTGAGCACTTCAATTGGTCATCATTTCCTACCAGCGGACCTCTTCTTTGGTTCCGATTTGGTTGGATGGGCGTTGACATGTTTTTTGTGATTTCGGGTTTTGTTATCGCCATGTCTGCTTTTAAACAACTGGAGAGCAATGGGACTGAAAAATTCATACCGTCCTTTATGAAAAGGCGATTGCGTAGAATTGTCCCATTACATTACTTGACGTTAATAGTGTTTGTTATTTTTATATCACCCACGCTACTTTTTAATGATTTTGCATTAAATATATCTACTCACCTTCTGTTTATTCATAATCTTAATTACAATTTGCATGGGGCAATCAATGGAAGCAACTGGTCTTTAGGTGTGGAGATGCAGTTTTATATTTTCATTGCTTTGTTTGCTGGTTGGCTGAAGCGTGTTCCTTGGTGGGTGTTATTGCTGTCTGCCTTGACCGTATCATATGCGTGGAGATTTGCTGCTTTTTCATTGATAAACTTAGATCAACCTCTTGGTGTGTTTAAATTATTTGTTAGTGCCACCCAACTCCCAGGGATGCTTGATGAGTTTGCCATTGGTATCCTTTTGGCCAGATTGATAACCTCTGATCTTGGGGTGAAAATAGTGTCTAATCGAAGATACTCTACGATCTCTTTGATGGCTATTGCGACGCTGTTAACAACAGCAGCCCTATCAATTTATCTAGAATATGCATCATTCTGGAACTATCCATGGATGGTGGTATTTTTCCGAACGTTGTTGGCATCAGCATTCGGCATGATCATTCTGTCTTTGTGTTCTCTTAAAGTAACACCGATTCTTAAGAGAGTTTTATATCCACTTTACTATTGTGGCACTATCTCTTATGGCATCTACCTTTGGCATCTGCCCATTCTGCTATCAGTCAAAAAACTTGATTGGCTATCCCATGGGCAGTCACTCACGCTAGTTTTAGCCTTAACATTAGTTATGGCTTCGCTTTCATGGCACTTCTTTGAAAAACACTTTATGAAAAAGTAGTGGCTAACCTGGCGTCGAGTAGATGAAGCCTTAAAGTCAATCGACCAAGTATACTCTTTATGCAATTATGTGACCTATCGCACCAATCACTACCCAGCGAACACAATCCTGAGTTAACATGTTGGCCACATCAAAAACCTGTTGGCCAAGAGCCGTGATACAGGTGTCATCCTCAGACAGGAGTTCCTAATGTCCAAACAGCAAATCGGCGTTGTCGGCATGGCGGTGATGGGCCGCAATCTGGCTTTGAACATCGAAAGCCGTGGCTATACCGTTTCTATCTTTAACCGTTCAGGCGACAAGACTGACGAAGTTATTGCAGAGAACCCAGGCAAAAACCTGGTGCCGCACTACACCGTCGAAGAGTTTGTTGCATCGCTGGAAACACCGCGCCGCATTTTGCTGATGGTAAAAGCGGGCGAAGCTACGGACAAGACCATTGCCTCGCTGACTCCGCACCTGGATAAAGGCGATATCCTGATCGACGGTGGTAACACCTACTATCAGGACACTATCCGTCGTAACCGCGAGCTGTCTGCTCAGGGCTTCAACTTTATTGGCACCGGCGTTTCCGGTGGCGAAGAAGGAGCGCTGAAAGGGCCTTCAATCATGCCTGGTGGCCAGAAAGAAGCTTACGAGCTGGTGGCACCCATCCTGAAGAAAATCGCCGCTGTGGCTGAAGGTGAGCCATGCGTGGCCTATATCGGTGCCGACGGTGCTGGCCACTACGTGAAGATGGTGCACAACGGTATCGAATATGGCGACATGCAGCTGATCGCAGAAGCCTACTCCTTAATGAAGCAGGCGCTGAATCTGAACAACGAGCAGTTGGCTGAAACCTTCGCCGAGTGGAACAAGGGCGAGCTGAACAGCTACCTGATCGACATCACCAAAGACATCTTCACCAAGAAAGACGAAGAGGGTAAATACCTGGTTGATGTGATCCTCGATGAAGCGGCCAACAAAGGCACCGGCAAATGGACCAGCCAGAGCTCTCTGGATCTGGGTGAGCCACTGTCATTGATCACCGAGTCTGTGTTCGCACGTTACCTGTCTTCTCTGAAAGACCAGCGTGTAGCGGCTTCTAAAGTCCTGACCGGCCCGAAAGTTGCAGCCTTCAGCGGCGAGAAAGCCGAGTTTGTCGAGAAAGTTCGTCGCGCTCTGTACCTGGGTAAAATCGTTTCCTATGCACAGGGCTTCTCTCAGTTGAAAGCGGCTTCCAAGGAAAATAACTGGGATCTGAACTACGGCGAAATTGCCAAGATCTTCCGTGCCGGTTGCATCATCCGCGCTCAGTTCCTGCAGAAGATCACCGATGCCTACGCTGAGAATGCCGACATCGCCAACCTGCTGCTGGCACCTTACTTCAAGCAAATCGCCGATGAGTATCAGCAGGCGCTGCGTGACGTGGTTTCCTATGCAGTGCAGAACGGCATCCCAACGCCAACCTTCTCTGCGGCGATCGCATACTACGACAGCTACCGCTCTGCGGTGCTGCCTGCCAACCTGATCCAGGCGCAGCGTGACTACTTCGGTGCTCATACTTATAAGCGTACCGATAAAGAAGGCGTATTCCATACCGAATGGATGGAATAATCCCGCTCGTTGAACGATAAAAAAAGCCGCCGAGGTTAACGCCCGGCGGCTTTTTTATTGCCTGCAAAACAGGATTATTTCTTCTCGTGCCGTTCGCGCAGGCGGCCAATCACCTTGCTTAAATCCAGCTCCTGATCCTGCAACAGCACCAGCAGGTGGTAAATCAGGTCGGAAGCTTCGTTGGTCAGTTCTTCGCGATCGTTCACCGTGGCGGCCAGGGCAGTTTCTACGCCTTCCTCGCCAACTTTCTGTGCAATGCGCTTGGTACCGCTGGCATACAGCTTGGCAGTGTACGAGCTATCCGGGCTGGCGGTTTTACGCGAAGCCAGCAATTGCTCAAGCTGGTACAGGAAGCCCCAGTCGCTGCTTGCCGGATGGAAGCAACTGTCGTTACCCAAATGGCAGGTTGGGCCAATCGGGTTGGCCAGGATCAGCAGGGTATCGTTATCGCAGTCTGGCGTAATGCTTACCACGTTAAGGAAGTTGCCTGAGCTTTCGCCTTTGGTCCACAGGCGCTGCTTGGTCCGTGAGAAGAACGTCACCTTGCCGGTTTGCTCGGTCACGTCCAGGGCGGCCTGATCCATATAGCCCAGCATTAATACTTCGCCGGAAACGGCATGTTGTACGATTGCCGGCATCAGGTTGTCGGTTTTTGCCCAATCCAGCTTAGCTTTCTGTTGTTCTGTTAACACACGCGTATCTCCACGCCTTTCTCTGCCAGGAACCGTTTCAGTTCGCCGATATTGATGATTTGCTTATGGAATACCGAAGCCGCCAGCGCGCCGTCAACGTCGGCATCGCGGAAGGCTTCCAGGAAGTGTTCCATGGTACCGGCACCGCCGGAGGCGATCAGCGGCACCTTGCACACTTCACGTACCCGCTTCAACTGTTCCAGATCGTAACCGTTGCGTACGCCGTCCTGGTTCATCATGTTGAGCACAATCTCCCCAGCGCCACGCTTTTGCACTTCCTGTACCCAATCGAGGGTTTGCCACTCGGTGACTCGGGTGCGGCTTTCATCCCCGGTATATTGGTTGACGTGGTATTTGCCGGTTGCGGCTTCATACCAGGTGTCGATCCCGACCACGATGCACTGTACGCCAAAGCGATCGGCCAGACGGCTGATCAGCGTTGGGTCGGCCAGCGCAGGGGAGTTGATGGAGATCTTGTCCGCCCCAAAGGAGAGGATCTGGCTGGCGTCTTCGGCACTCTTGATGCCTCCGGCCACGCAGAACGGAATATCGATCACTTCCGCAACGCGTGATACCCAGCTTTTGTCTACTACCCGTCCATCACTGGAGGCGGTGATATCGTAAAAGACCAGTTCGTCGGCGCCTTCCTGCGCGTAGCGCTGGGCCAGTGGCACGATGTCGCCAATAATTTCGTGGTTACGGAACTGCACGCCCTTGACCACTTGCCCGTCCTTGACGTCCAGACAAGGGATTATCCGTTTTGCCAGCATGCGATAGCCTCCTCAACGCTGAATTTACCATCCAACAGGGCGCGCCCAACGATCACCCCTTCCACACCACTGCCACGCAGCTGGGCGATATCGTCCAGGTTGCCGATGCCGCCAGAAGCCTGGAAGGCGATCTGCGGATAGCGTTGGCACACTTCCTGATAAAGCCCCACATTGGAGCCTTTCAGCGTACCGTCGCGTGAGATATCGGTGCACAGCACATGTTTCAGGCCAAACGGCAGATATTGTTCAACCACCTGTTCCAGCGTGGCTTCCGAGTCTTCCTGCCAGCCGCTGATAGCCACGTTCTTACGGCCTGCGGCGTCGATGCGGACGTCCAGCGCCAGCACCATGGCATCGGCACCGTAGCGCTCAAACCAACCCTGTACCATTTCTGGCTGCTTGACTGCGGTGGAGCCGATGACCACGCGCGTGGCTCCGGCTTCCAGCAGTGCCGCAACGTCTTGTTCGTTACGGATACCGCCGCCAACCTGTACCGGCACGCTTACTCCGGCCAGCAGTTTACGCAACAGCGGGATCTGGCGAGCCGCCGGATCTTTGGCCCCGGTCAAATCAACCAGGTGTAAAACTTGCGCCCCTTGCTGCTGATAGTCTTGCAGACGCAGCAGCGGATCGTTGCCGTAGTCGCGCTGTTGGCCGTAATCGCCCTGATGCAGGCGCACTACGTTACCGTCGATCAAATCCAAAGCGGGAATAATCATGCTGCCTACATCTCCAGAAAGTTCTTCAACAGTTGCGCCCCGGCGTTGCCAGATCGCTCTGGATGAAACTGCACGCCAAAGAAGTTGTCTTTTTGTACGGCGGCGGTGAAGGGCTCGCCGTAGTTCGCCTGAGCGATGGTGCTTGAGCATATCGGCATCGCATAACTGTGAACGAAGTAAAAGTAAGCACCATCCTCGATGCCGCGGAACAGATGATCGCCGGCCTGCGCCGTAACCTGGTTCCAGCCCATATGGGGCAAAGGCAGGCCAAAATCGGTCATCTGTGTTACCGGAGTATCGATAATCCCTAGCGTTTTGATACCCCCATTTTCTTCACTGCTGGCTGCCAGCAACTGCATACCCAGGCAGATCCCCAGCACTGGCTGGGTACAGGCCTTGATCAGATCGATCAGGTCGCGCTGTTCCAACTGGTCCATTGCCGCCTGTGCAGTACCCACACCTGGCAGGAACAGTTTGTCGGCTCGCAGCACGATTTCCGGATCGCGGCTCACCTGTGGCTGATAGCCCAGGCGCTGCACCGCATAGTTGACCGAGGCGAGGTTGGCGCAGCCGGTGTCCAGGATCACCACGTTCATCACAGCACTCCTTTCGAGCTGGGCAGCGTATTGCCCTCAACGCGGATCGCCTGGCGCAGCGTGCGGCCAAACACCTTGAACAGGCTTTCGACACGGTGATGGTCGTTTTTACCTTTGGTGCGCAGGTGCAGGGTGCAGCCCATGGTGTAAGACAGCGAACGGAAGAAGTGCTCGATCATCTCGGTGCTGAGATCGCCTACGCGTTGATAGTTGAACTCGGCTTTATATTCCAGGTGTGGGCGGCCAGAGATATCCAGTGCGCAACGGGCCAGGCATTCATCCATCGGCAACACGAAGCCGAAACGTGCGATGCCGCGTTTGTCGCCCAAGGCTTTACTCAGTGCTTCACCCAGCGCCAATCCGGTGTCTTCCACCGTGTGGTGATCGTCGATGTACAGATCGCCGTTCACCTGAATATCCATTCTGAAGCCGCCGTGGGTAGCGATCTGATCCAGCATGTGGTCGAAGAAGCCGACGCCGGTCTTGATCTTGCTGCCGCCTTCGCGATCCAGCCAGACCTTAACGTCAATCTGCGTCTCTTTGGTCACGCGGTTGACGTGCGCATAGCGATCGCGTTTGGTCAACTGTTGGGTGATGGCCTGCCAGCCCAGCGCCTGACGCTGGTACAGCAGCCCTTGAATACCCATATTGGCTGCCAGTTGGATATCGGTTTGGCGATCGCCAATCACATAGCTGTTGGCCACGTCTATCACGCCCGGCTCCAGATAACCTTTGACCATGGCGACCTTCGGTTTACGACAGTCGCAATGGTCTTCCGGCTTGTGCGGGCAGATCAGGATATCGTCGAATTTGACGCCCTGGGAGCTGAGGATCTGCATCATCAGGTTGTGCGGTGGATCGAAGGTGTCCTGCGGGAAGCTGGCGGTGCCGAGGCCGTCCTGATTGGTGATCATCACCAGGGTGAAACCGGCTTGCTGCAAGGCCAGCAGGGCAGGGATCACCTCTGGCTCCAGCGCCAGTTTATCCAGGCGGTCGACCTGGAAATCTTCCGGGGGTTCAGCAATCAGCGTGCCGTCACGGTCAATAAAGAGATATTTTTGGCTCACGTTGGCTCCTATGCGCCGGGCAGAGTATTGAGTGCGTCAACGACGCGCTGGCATTCGTTACGGGTGCCGATGGTGATCCGTAGGCAACCGGACAGGCCAGGCTGTTTATTTTGGTCTCGCAAGATAATGCCCTGATCCCATAAGGTTTTAAAGACATGACTTGAGGCGGTAAAGCGAACCAGCAGATAATTGCTGTCACTGGTGAAGACCTGCTCCACGCAGGCGCAGTCTTGTAACGCCTGCTGAAGCCAACTGCGGTTGGCGGCAATCTCGGTGACGCGCTGGCGCATAACGCGGATCCCCTCGGTGCTCAGCGCCTGGGCGGCGATGTCGGCCACCGGGGTCGAGAGCGGATACGGGGCAATCACTTTCAGCAGCAGGGCTATCACGTCCTCATTGGCCAGGGTGAAGCCGCAGCGCAGGCCAGCGAGGGCGAAGGCTTTGGACAGCGTGCGCAATACTACCAGGTGCGGGTAATCATTCAGCCAGCTAGCAACCGAGGCCTGCGGGCAGAACTCGATATAAGCTTCATCGATGGCGACGATCGCTTTGCCTTTGGCCAGTTCCAGCAGGTTACGCAGATCGTTGGGATCGAGCAGGTTGCCAGTCGGGTTATTCGGGCTGCAGGCGTAGATCAGTTTGACGTTATCCAGGCTGGCAGCAATTGCAGGTAGATCGAGCTGCCAATCTTCTTTGGCGGCGACCGTGCGGCGCTCTACGTTAAAAGTCTCGGCGCTGACGGCGTACATGCCGTAAGTCGGTGGGCAAAACAGGATGGCGTCTTTACCTGGCTCGCAAAAAGCACGGATCAGCAGTTCGATACCTTCATCTGCGCCACGGCTGACCAACACCTGGTCTTTATTCACCCCGGCGTAGGCGGCGTAGCGCTCAATCACCAGCGCAGGTTGGCATTCCGGGTAGCGGTTAAAGGTCTGGGCGGTCAGTTGAAACTCTGGCGCAACCGGGTATTCGTTGGCGTTCAACCAGACGTCACCCTTGCCACCAAGGCGGCGTGCCGACTGATACGGGGTCAGCTCGCGCACGTTTTTGCGTGCTAATTCTTCGATGCTCATGCTTGCTCCTTCAGTGCGGCGACGCGTAGGGTCACGGCGTTTTTGTGGGCGACCAACTGTTCGGCGGCTGCCAGGATCTCAATGGTTGGGGCCAGGGTCATAAAGCCTTGCGGCGTCAGTTCCTGTACCGTCATGCGCTTTTGGAAATCCGCCAGCCCCAGGCTAGAGCAGGTGGCGGTATAACCATAGGTTGGCAGCACGTGGTTGGTGCCGGAGGCATAATCCCCGGCTGATTCCGGCGACCAGTCCCCAAGGAATACCGAACCGGCGCTGGTAATGCTGTCTACCAGATCGCGCGCGCTGCGGGTCTGAATAATCAGGTGCTCTGGGCCGTACTGGTTGCTGATGGCGACACACTCGGCCAAATCCTTCGCCACAATCAGGCGGCTGCTGGCCAGAGCCTGGCGAGCGGTTTCTGCCCGTGGCAGCTGTGCCAGCTGTTGCTCAACCGCTACGGCGACCGCTTCGGCCATCGCGGCGTCTGGGGTTAACAGAATGACCTGTGAATCCGGGCCATGTTCGGCCTGAGACAGCAGATCGGAAGCGACAAACGCCGGGGTTGCGCCACTGTCTGCAATCACCAGCACCTCGGAAGGGCCAGCAGGCATATCGATGGCCGCACCATCCAGCCGTTGGCTGATCTGACGTTTGGCTTCGGTGACAAAGGCGTTGCCCGGCCCGAAGATTTTCGCTACCCGTGGCACCGAATCCGTGCCAAACGCCATGGCGGCAATCGCCTGTGCGCCACCGACCTGGAATACTTCCTGTACGCCACAGAGTTTGGCGGCATACAGGATCTCATCGGCGATCGGCGGTGGGGAACACAGCACCACGCGGCGGCAACCGGCAATGCGTGCCGGGGTAGCCAACATCAAAACCGTGGAGAACAGCGGTGCGGAACCGCCAGGGATATAAAGACCTACCGAATCGATTGGGCGGGTCACCTGCTGGCAACGCACGCCGGGCAGGGTTTCAACGTCTACCGCTGGCAGTTGTTGTGCATTGTGGAAGGTTTCCACGTTGGCGACGGCTACGGCCATCGCCTGTTTGATCTCGTCACCCAGCCGGGCGCAGGCTTGATCAATCTGCTCTGCCGTTACGCGTAATGCCGCGACTTCGGTTTTATCAAACTTGGCGCTGTACTCACGTAGCGCGCTGTCACCGTTGGCCTTCACGTTATCGAGGATCTCGCGCACCGTGCGGGTGATGCTGTCCGAAGCCGAAATGGCCGGGCGCATCAGCAACTCCGCGCGCTGTTCCGCGCTGCAACTGCCCCAATTGACGACGGTATTGAAGTTTGGCATGGCGTTACTCCATCATCTTCTCAATTGGCAGCACCAGAATGGAGCTGGCACCCAGGGCTTTGAGCTTTTCCATGGTTTCCCAGAACAGAGTCTCACTGCTGACCATGTGCATCGCTACGCGGTTCTGAGAGCCTGCCAGCGGCAGAATGGTCGGGCGTTCTGCTCCCGGCAGCAGCGCGACGATTTCGTCCAGGCGTTCGCTTGGCGCGTGCAGCATGATGTATTTGGATTCGCGCGCCTGGATCACGCCTTGGATGCGGGTCATCAGGCGGTCAATCAACTGTTGTTTGGCTTCAGGCATTTCGCCGTCACGCTGGATCAGGCAGGCTTTCGAGCGGTAAATCACTTCCACTTCACGCAGGCCGTTGGCTTCCAGGGTGGCACCGGTAGACACCAGGTCACAGATAGCGTCTGCCAAGCCTGCGCGCGGAGCCACTTCCACCGAGCCGTTCAGCAGGCAGGATTTAAAACGAACGCCTTGTTTATCGAGGTATTGCTTGAGCAGGTGTGGGTAAGAGGTTGCGATGCGGGAGTCTTGCAGGCTTTGCGGGCCAGAGTATTCGCTATCCAGCGAGGTGGCCAGCGACAGGCGGCAACCCCCAAAATCCAGGCGGCGCAGCGTGAAGTAACGCGGGTCTTCGCCCTGAGCACGGCGGTTGAGCAGTTCCTCTTCCAGCACGTTCTCACCGATGATACCCAGATCCACCACGCCATCCATCACCAGGCCAGGGATATCGTCATCACGTACGCGCAGGATATCGATCGGCATATTCTCGGCGAAGGCAATCAGGCGTTGTTGCTGCAGGTTGATCTTGATGCCGCAGCGGGCCAGCAATTCCTGAGACTCTTCGCTCAGGCGGCCTGATTTCTGCATGGCGATACGTAAACGTGTTTTGTCCAACATGGTAACCTCTGTTTAATCTGTAATTTTATGAATTTGTTATTAAAATTATTTTTCTGTCTGTCCGGAGCCAAAAAAAAAACCTCGGAAGATATCTTCCGAGGGCTCTTTCTTGCGTTTAGTTCGTTCTACGCGCCACTGGAAGATTCGAGAATCGTCTTCCAGCACACATCGCCTGAAAGACTAGTCAGGATGATGGTGATGATGGTGGTTGAACTGAACGCGAGTCATGTCATTTCTCTTTAAAATTGGGTCAGCCAGTGCTGAGGTGCTAATTAAGCTAAACTATCCGTTGTATAACTTGCAACCCTTTTTTGTGGTTATGAATTTAATTTATTGAAAGCGGCTGAGTTATTAGCCGTACGCGGCTTTACCCAACCTTAAGGTTAACCGATTGTAACCACCAGCACGGTGGCGTAGCCTAGGGGAGTATCTCACTATCGCCTGCGGTGTGGCCGGTGGCCTTCCGCAACGGTGAAGTTGGGCTTGTTAGTCGATTCTTAGGGGCATACTGATGAAAAAAGTCGCCATTGTGGGTCTGGGTTGGTTAGGGATGCCGCTGGCTTTATCGTTAATGGGCCACGGGTATGAAGTGGTTGGCAGTAAAACTACGCCGGATGGGGTAGAAGCCGCGCGGATGAGTGGTATCGAATGTTATCGCCTGGAACTGACGCCGGAGCTGATTTGCGAAGCTCACGATCTGGAACAGCTGTTGTACACGGATGCATTGGTGATCACTCTGCCAGCCAGCCGTACCGTCGAAGGGAGCGCAAGCTACTTTGATGCCGTACGGATGCTGGTAGACAGCGCGATAGCGTTTGGCGTGCCGCATATTATCTTTACCAGCTCCACATCGGTTTACGGTGAAACCACCGGTACCGTTCGGGAAGATTCGCCGCTCAAGCCGGTGACATCGGCTGGCCGAGTGCTGGAAGAGTTGGAGCTTTGGCTGCATCAATTGCCCAACACGTCGGTGGACGTTTTGCGCTTGGCAGGGCTGGTGGGTGGAGATCGTCATCCAGGCCGTTTCCTGGCGGGTAAGGTTGACGTCAAGGGCGGTTCGCACGGGGTCAATCTGGTGCATCAGGATGACGTGATTGCGGCCATTCAACTGCTGTTGAAGCTACCGAAGGGCGGGCACACCTATAATCTTTGTGCGCCAGGCCATCCGCTCAAACGTGATTTCTACCCGGCGCTGGCCGAGCAACTGCATCTGCAACCTCCGCAGTTTGCGCAAGAAGATGAACAAGAAGGGCGGCTGGTGGACGGTAGCCGTATCTGTAACGAGCTGGGGTTTGAATATCAATACCCAGACCCAAATCGCATGCCGATCGGTTAACCAAATCAAACTGTCCCGCAGCTTGCGGGGCAGTACTCCCCAAAAAATCTTGCTTATTTTTTTACCCTCTCAGTTTGATTATTAAACATGACTAAATTATAAGGAAATTAATTTTACGCATTGATATTGATAGCAATAATCTAAATCCTTCACATTCCCCCATTTAAGACTCATCATTTATATTTATCATTTGTGTAAAATTCGAGTTAACGGAAGTTTGAGTTTCTCTCCGCTATTTTCAAACTGTTGCGATAAGTATTAACATACGCTCGGTTTTTTCTAAAAGGTACCTATCCTCTCAAGCGTCTAATGGCAGTTTTTACATGAATTTTCTTAATAAAAAAAATACAGCGATCTCACCTGTCGCCATTTCTGCGCTGTTACCTTGCGCTCTGTGTATGGCGGTAAACGTACAAGCCAGCGATCGGGCAGTGGACCAATCTTCCATGGTGGTCACGGCCAAGCGCAGCGGTCTTTCAGAATTGAGTACTCCGGCAGCGGTTAGCGTGCTTAATGGCGATGAACTTCGTCAGGCCAGGCCGCAGATTAATATCTCTGAAGGGCTGGGCAGCGTGCCGGGGCTGCAAATACAAAATCGCCAGAATTATGCGCAAGATTTGCAACTGTCAATCCGTGGGTTTGGCTCGCGCTCAATGTACGGCGTACGCGGCGTACGTATTTATGTGGATGGTATACCTGCCACCATGCCGGATGGCCAAGGGCAAACGTCGAATATCGATCTCAATTCAGTGGATAAGGTGGAGGTTTTGCGCGGGCCGTTTTCCGCACTGTATGGCAACGCTTCCGGTGGCGTCATCAATGTAGAAACCGAAACCGGCCAACAGCCGAACAAGATTGAAGCGGGCATGTATAGCGGCAGTGACGGTACCTGGCGCTACGGCATGAAAGCCAGCGGTGCAACCGGCGATGGTACGCACGCCGGTGACGTGAACTACGCCGTCTCCACGACCCGTTTTACCACCGAAGGGTTCCGCGACCACAGTGGGGCACGCAAGAACCTGGGTAACGCGCGTTTGGGTGTGCGCATTGATGATGTCAGCACGCTGACGCTGTTATTTAACTCGGTGGATATTAATGCCGACGATCCCGGTGGTTTAACCGAAGCTGAATGGCACGACAATCCGCGCCAGGCCCCAAGAGCAGATCAATACAACACGCGTAAAACCATCTCACAAACCCAGGCCGGGTTGCGCTATGAACGCCAGATGAGCGCCAATGACGATCTGAGCATCATGACTTACGCCGGTGAGCGGGAAACTACGCAGTATCAGTCAATTCCAGTGGCCGTACAGCAGCGTAGTGAACAACATCCCGGCGGAGTGATCTCTCTGGCTCGTCATTACCAGGGAATCGATACTCGCTGGACTCATCGTGGTGAAGTGGCCACTTTACCCTTCAGCGTGACCGGTGGGCTCGACTACGAAACCATGACCGAGCAGCGCAAAGGCTATGAGAATTTCACGGTAGTTAACGGCGTTAACGAATTGGGGACCAAGGGTAATCTACGGCGGGATGAACGCAACCTGATGTGGAATGTGGATCCCTATCTGCAAACTTCCTGGAACCTGACACAACGTTTGACGCTGGATGCCGGAGTGCGCTTCAGCACCGTCAATTTCGACTCCAACGATCGCTATATTACCGGCAGTAATGGCGACGACAGTGGCGATGCCCGCTATCACCAGTGGCTGCCAGTAGGCTCGCTCAACTATGCGTTGACCAAGGCCTGGAACGTGTACGCTTCCGCCGGGCGTGGTTTTGAAACCCCGACCATCAATGAACTCTCTTATCGCCCCGGTGGCGTGGCGGGGCTCAATCTAGATTTAAAACCTGCTACCAGCGATACCGTTGAATTAGGAAGCAAGACCCGTATCGGCAACGGCCTGTTCAGCGCGGCGCTGTTCCAAACCGATACCAAAAACGAAATTGTCGTCGATGAGAGCAGCAACGGGCGCACCAGCTATAAGAACGCGGGGCAAACCCGTCGCCGTGGGGTGGAGTTAGCGCTGGATCAACAGTTCAACTACGACTGGCGTCTGCAAATGGCCTGGACGCTGCTGGATGCCACTTACCGCGATGATGTCTGCGGCGACAGCATCTGTTCTGCCGCAAAACAGGTGCCGAAAGGCAACCGCCTGCCGGGGATTGCCCGCAATATGGGGTACGCCTCGCTGGCCTGGTCGCCGCCTCAGGGTTGGTTCGCCGGTGCTGAACTGCGCTATATGAGCGATATCCAGACCAACGATCAGAATTCACAGCAGGCACCGTCCTACACCGTGGCGGCGCTGAATAGCGGATATCGCTACCCGGTTGGGAACTGGCAATTTACCGTTTTTGGCCGGGTGGACAATCTGTTTGATCGCCAGTACGTCGGCTCGGTGATTGTCAACGAAGGCAATGGCCGCTATTTCGAACCCGCTCCAGGCAGAAACTGGGGTGGGGGCATGAGTGTTGCTTATTCATTTGAGTAGTAAGCAGGAGTACAGCGGGGAACCTAACCCCCGTTGAGTTGTTATCTTGGGATGGTTATTTATGACACCAGTGAGTGCGCCAAAATTTGCGCGTTGCTAGCGGTGGGAGAAAGTGAATATGGCAAAGACAGGCAATAAACGAAGTATAGGGAATTACTTGATGTGGCTGCTGGGGGGGCTGATGGGCGTCATCGGCCTCGCGCTGGCAATCGGCGGCGTTTACCTGGCTTCATTGGGAGGGAGCCTCTATTTTGGGTTGATGGGCGTGGTGATGCTGATCGCTGCGGTACTGGTGATCAAGCTCAAACCTGCAGGCATATGGGTGTATGCGCTGGCCTTTGTGTTCACCCTGATTTGGGCGTTGTGGGATGTTGGCCTGGATTTCTGGCCGTTGTTCTCACGCTTGTTTATGTTCGGCGTGCTGGCCTTCCTGGCCGCGTTGGCCTATCCATGGTTGAAGAAACGTGCCGGTCATCCGGTTCGCGGCTTCGTCAGCTATTCTTTGGCTGGGTTGCTGGCGGTTGCGCTGGTGGCCGGATTTGGTTACACCTTTGTGCCTACGCCACTGGTGGCGGCTAAGGAAGATATTCCGGTTAAACCTGTGGCAGCCGGTAGTGAGCAGAAAAACTGGGAACATTGGGGGAATACCACCCACGGTGACCGTTTTGCCGCGCTGGATCAGATCAACAAGTCTAACGTCAGCAAGCTGAAGGTGGCGTGGATTGCCCATACCGGCGATATTCCACAAAGCAACGGCTCTGGCGCTGAAGACCAGAATACTCCGCTGCAGATCGGCAATACCCTGTATGTCTGTACCGCTTACGGCAAAGTGCTGTCGTTGGAAGCGGATACTGGCAAAGAGTTGTGGTCCTACGATCCTAAAGCCTCTGCACCTAACTGGCAGCGTTGCCGTGGCCTGGGTTATTACGACAATGCGGCTCAACCAGCCTCATCGCCAGTGGTTGCCGCTAGCGCTTCGGCACCGGCCATGTGCGAACGCCGTCTGTTCCTGCCAACCATCGATGCGCGTTTGATTGCCATTGATGCCGATACCGGCAAACCTTGCGCCGACTTCGGCGATAACGGCACTGTCGATTTGAACGCGGGCATGGGCGAAGTTAAACCGGGTTATTACCAGCAAACCTCAACCCCATTGGTGGCGGGTAACCTGGTGGTGGTCGGTGGCCGCGTAGCGGATAACTTCTCTACCGGCGAACCTCCTGGTGTGGTGCGTGCTTATGATGTGCATACTGGTGAACTTGCCTGGGCATGGGATCCGGGTAATCCGGCCATTACCAAGCTGCCACCAGCGGGTGAAACCTATACGCGCGGTACGCCGAACGTATGGTCCGCAATGTCCTACGACGCCAAACTGAATCTGATCTATCTGCCGACCGGTAACGCCACGCCTGACTTCTTTGGCGGCGAGCGTACCGAGCTGGATGATAAATACAGTTCTTCCATCGTGGCTGTTGATGCCACCAGTGGCAAAGTGCGTTGGCATTTCCAAACCACGCACCATGACCTGTGGGATTTTGACCTGCCTTCCCAACCGTTACTGTACGATCTGCCAGACGGCAAGGGCGGCACGACACCCGTGCTGGTGCAAACCAGTAAGCAGGGCATGATCTTTATGCTCAACCGTGAGAACGGTCAGCCAGTGGCGAAAGTGGAAGAACGTGAAGTACCGCAGGGCAATGTGCCTGGCGAACGTTACTCCAAAACCCAGCCGTTCTCGGTGGGAATGCCGAATATTGGCAACGAGACGCTGACCGAGTCCGACATGTGGGGCGCAACGCCGCTCGATCAACTGCTGTGCCGCATCGAGTTCAAAGGGATGCGTCACCAGGGCGTCTATACACCGCCGGGTATCGACCGTGCTTTACAATATCCTGGCTCGTTGGGCGGGATGAACTGGGGCAGCGTCTCGGTGGATCCGAACAATGCCATCATGTTTGTTAACGATATGCGTTTGGGGCTGGCCAACTCGATGGTGCCACGCAGCAAGGTGCCGACCGGCGCCAGCGGCATCGAAATGGGTCTGGTTCCGATGGACGGTACGCCGTTCGGTGCGATCCGTGAACGCTTCCTCTCCCCACTGGGCATTCCATGCCAGAAGCCACCGTTTGGCACCATGTCAGCGGTAGACCTGAAGTCGGGCAAACTGGTGTGGCAGGTTCCGGTAGGTACGGTGCAGGATACGGGGCCGCTGGGCATTAAAATGCGTATGCCGATGGAAGTGGGCATGCCAACGCTGGGTGCTAGCTTGTCTACTCAATCCGGTCTGCTGTTCTTTGCTGGTACTCAGGATTTCTACCTGCGTGCCTTCGATACGGCAACCGGGAAAGAGATCTGGAAAGAGCGTCTGCCAGTGGGCAGCCAGTCCGGCCCAATGACCTTTGTATCGCCGAAGAACGGCAAGCAATACATTATCATCAGCGCTGGTGGTGCTCGTCAGGCCGCTGAGCGGGGTGACTATGTCATTGCTTATGCTCTGCCAGACGAAAAGTAACTAGCTGGTAGTTCACCAATAAATAAAGGGGTTAGCACTGCTGCTAACCCCTTTATTGTTTTTCGCGGTGGTCGAAGTCAGACCTTGGAACCCCAGAGATCGTACTCGTCGGCGTTCTCAATCTTCACTTTGACGATGTCACCGACTTTGACATTGGCTTCACCGTTGAGGTAAACCGCGCCGTCGATTTCCGGTGCGTCCGCCATGCTGCGGCCAATGGCACCTTCCTCATCCACTTCGTCGATCAGCACCAGCACTTCGCGGCCAATCTTGTCTTGCAAGCGTTGGGCGGAGATTTGCTGCTGCAACTGCATAAAGCGATGGAAGCGTTCTTCCTTCACTTCTTCTGGTACCGGGTCGGCCAGTTCATTAGCGGCAGCACCCTCTACCGGGCTGAACTTGAAGCAGCCAACGCGATCCAGCTTGGCTTCGGCCAGGAAGTCGAGCAGCATCTGGAAGTCTTCTTCGGTTTCCCCAGGGAAGCCAACGATAAAGGTGGAGCGCAGCGTCAGTTCCGGGCAGATTTCGCGCCAGCGCTTGATGCGCTCCAGCGTGCGTTCAACCGCGCCAGGGCGTTTCATCAGCTTGAGGATTTTCGGGCTGGCGTGCTGCAGTGGAATATCCAGATAAGGCAGGATCTTGCCTGCTGCCATCAGCGGGATCACGTCATCCACGTGCGGGTAAGGGTAAACGTAGTGCAGGCGCACCCAGGCACCCAGGCTGGAAAGCTGTTCACACAGGCTGACCATGCTGGTTTTTACCGGCTGGCCGTTCCAGAAACCGGTGCGGTGTTTGACATCGACGCCGTAGGCCGAGGTGTCTTGTGAGATCACCAGCAGCTCTTTCACCCCAGATTCCACCAGGCGTTTGGCTTCATCCAGCACGGAGCCGATCGGGCGGCTGTCCAGATCGCCACGCATCGATGGGATGATGCAGAAGGTGCAGCGATGGTTGCAGCCTTCGGAAATCTTCAGGTAGGCGTAGTGCTTTGGCGTCAGCTTCACGCCCTGCGCCGGGGTCAGACTGGTAAAGGGGTTATGTTCCGGTTTCGGCACATATTGGTGAACGTGGGACAAAACCTGTTCGTAGCTGTGCGGCCCGGTAATTTCCAGGACTTTCGGATGCACCTCACGGATTTGGTTTTCCTTGGCACCGAGGCAGCCGGTCACAATCACCTTGCCATTCTCGTTCAAGGCTTCACCGATTGCTTCCAGCGACTCTTGAACGGCGCTGTCGATAAAGCCGCAGGTGTTCACGATCACCAGCTCGGCATCATCATAGCGGGGCACTACCTGGTAACCTTCGTTACGCAGTTCAGTCAGGATCCGTTCAGAATCAACCAGGTTTTTCGGGCAACCTAGTGAGACAAAGCCGACACGGGGGGCTTTTGGGGTCATAGTTTGTGACATAGCTCAATCCAAAATAGAAACGGGCGGATTTTACACTTGGGCAACGGGAAATTACACCGTTATATGTTGGCGGCGTAAACAAAAATGGCCCAGATTGATGACAAAGCCAGACGGGCGCATGCAGCGCCCTACGTAACATAGCCAGCAGCAGTCTCGGCCCTGGCAGTATAGGCCGTTTTGCTGGCGATCTATAACCAGCCGGAACGCTTGAGTTTTTGGTACAGGAAGAAGCAACCGGCGACGGTAACGCCCAGAGTGGTGTGGTAAGCCCAGGGGAACTTCAATTCGGGCATATCGGCGAAGTTCATGCCGTACAGGCTGAAGATCACCGTTGGAATGGCCAGGATCGCCCCCCAGCCAGCCAATCGCTTAACCACTTCGTTTTGTTTGACGGTCACCAATGCCAGATTGACGTGCATGGCGTTGGTCAGCATTTCACGCATATCGTCTAGCGTGCTGGCGACCTGCCGAGTATGGTCCTGTACGTCGCGAACGTAGGCCCGCAGCTCTTTGGGGATCACATCCTCGTGCAGATGAATAAGTTGGTTGCAGATCTCATCCATCGGCAGGGCAGCATTACGCAGGCCGAGCAGGTGTCGGCGCAGGCTGTAGACGTTTTCGATGGCGGTTTCGTCAAACTCCGATCTGAACATGTTGGACTCGATGTCTTCGATCATCGTTTCAAACTTGCCGACGATATGGCGATAGTTGTCGACGATAAAATCCAATACCGAATACAGCGCAAAACCAGGCCCGTAGCACAGCTGCTTAGGGTTTTCCTCTGCCTTGGCGCGGATAGGGGCATAGCTGGAAGAGGCACCGTGGCGCACGCTGATCAGGAAGTTTTTACCAACGAAAAAGTGGGTCTCACCGTATTCGACTTCTTCTTTCATCCACTGTGCGGTTTTCACCACGATGAACAGCGAGTCACCGTAGGTTTCTATTTTTGGCCGCTGGTGGGCGCAAAGGGCATCTTCGATCGCCAGATCGTGCAGACCAAACTCCTCCTGGATCTTGCGCATGAACGCGTCTTCCGGTTGCCACAAGCCCAGCCAGATAAAGGTATCCGGCTCCTTGACCACTTCGCTGATATCCTCAATCGTCACGTCGGTCAGCCGTTTACCGGCCTTGTACGCCACGCAGTTGATGACCATTGCCTGGGTATCCATCGCGTTACCTGTCAGTCTGTGAGGGTTTTGGTGAAGAAATAGCGTTCATGCTCTACCGGATAATTGTGTAGTGTCATCTGAAGCTGATAGCCCTGTTTTTCGTAGAATGGCCGAGCCTGGAAACTGAAAGTATCCACCCGAGCATAGCGGCACCCTGCGGCAATCGCCTGCTGTTCGGCCGTCTGGATTATCTTCCTGCCGACCCCTTCGCCCCGCAATGTATCGGAAACCCATAGCAGCTCAATGCTCAGCCAGCGGCCTACGGTGCTGCCGGTTAACCCGGCGAGTTTATTCCCCTGATCATCCAGGACAAAAACCCCAATGTTTTTGTTCAGGATATCGCCGACAAATTGGTAGTTAAAAGTCTTCAAATGATTGCGAATCTCTTCGGTATCTTCTGGCTGTAGAGCATCTGTTACGGTGATTTTCATGGTGCCTCCTGGATGGTTCAACTAACTTAAGCACAGCGCAGGGAAAATGCAACATATTGAAATTTAGGTGAGTTTGAGATCGGCGGCGGTAAGCACCTGGTCAGAATTCATTAAGAAAATGCGTTTTACCCTATCATCACTCAGGGGATGTGGGTCTGCATAAACTGAGTGATATCCTTTGGGGAAACTTGCAACGGTAATTTCCTGCAGGATCCGCTGCTCTACCTGGCTAACGCCGCCTTCCAACATTTCCATTGCATGGATCACGATGTCATGACGAAAATGGCGGCGTTTAAGCTGGTTGATAAACCCAGGAAAGAACTGCGGTACCAGATTGTGCAGGCAGTATTCGGCAATAAAAAACTGGCCGATCAGCAGCCGTTGAGTGCTGAAAGGCCCGACTCTAGCGGCGCTCTTCTGGGTATCAAGGCTTTTCAATGTCAGATGGTTACGGCGTACCTGTAAATAAAACAATGACATACTGCTTCGTACCTCCGTTGTACGAAGTGCCCCGTTAGGGGCACTATGGCAATCAAGTGAGTGGGATCATTACTGAGTGTTGATAAGCAGGGCGTGCGCACAACCGTTGATACCAGCGCTCCATATGCGGGCTGGGCTGGCGTTCGATCGGCATGGAAAACCAGGCGTAAACAAAGCTGCCGAGCGGAATATCGCCGATGCCGAACTCTTGGCCTGAGAGATAGGGCTGCTCAGCCAATGTGCGTTCGATGATAGCAAAGTGTTGCTCCAGTTCAGCAATGGCGGCCTTAATCTGAGCCATATCGCGCTTTTCGGGCGGAGTGCGAACCATACCCCAGAACACGGTGCGGAAGGGGGCGGCAATGGTTGAGGTATTCCAGTCCATCCATTTTTCTGCCGCAGCGCGAGCCTGGAGATCCTGCGGGTAAAATGGCGTCTGGCCGAACTTGGCCGCCAGATAACGCACGATGGTATTGGATTCCCACAGCACGAAATTCCCATCCTGCAAGAGCGGCACAAGGCCGTTGGGGTTAAGCGATCGGTAAGGTTCTTCGTTAACCTTGCCGAAGGCACCACCGGCGTTGATATGGGTGTAATTCAGCCCTAACTCTGCGGCACACCAGCGCACTTTTTTGACGTTGTTGGAATTTTCACGGCCCCAAATGGTCAGCACAAAGCACCTCTTCATCGACAGATAAAAGTAACCCTCATACCTACGCTACAAAGCCGTTTTTGTCACCTTGAAATCAGCGTTCCCAGTGGCAGACCTCCCAATCGTGCCGATCTGCCAGCGCACGCAGATCGCTATTGGGATTGATGACGGTAGCGCTGTCGACGTACTCCAGCATGGCTTTATCGTTAATGGAGTCGCTGTAGCCGTGGCTATGGGCAAATTGAAGCTCAGGGTGTTGCTGCAACCATTGTTGCAGGCGGATGACCTTACCCTGCTGATAGGTCATGGTGCCGTAGGTATTGCCAGTAAAACGGCCATCTGCCACTTCGACACCGATCGCCAGCGCGCCATCGGCTCCCAGTTGCTCGGCAATGGGGGTAACCAGGTGTTCGCCGGTAGCAGAAATCACCAGAATGCAGTCGCCGCGTTCGCGATGCCATTGCATGCGTTCGCGTGCCGCGGGGTAGACGCGGGGCAGGATATCCCGGCGAATATAGCGCTGCACCCAACCGGCGACGGTTTGGGTACTCAGGCCCACCAGCGGAACCAGCGTTGCCTGCATATAATCTTCCATCGACAGCTGGCCCTGATAATAGGATTGCATCAACAACTGCTCTTGGCGTTCCAACTCTGCCGGGGCGAACCCTTCGGCCACCAGCCAGCGAACCCACAGGCTGGCGCTGTCATCATCAATCAGGGTTTCATCCAGGTCGAACAGGGCTAAATCCATCAATATTTCTCCGGCAAGGAATGCTGCGGGCTACAGGATAACGGATACGCGCGGCTGCGAGCCAGTTGCCGCGGTGAAATGCGCAGAGCATAAGTAACTTTGATGACAGTGCGGCGACGGTTTGTTGAAAGTTTGCATAACCTGGCACATAGCCTGATTTCCAACCAATTTCTCTGCGGTAACGTACAGTTATGTAAAAATGCAGAAAAATCAGCCTAAACCCTGCAAAAATAAGAGCAATCTAATAAACTCACAGCGAGGGCACTTTTGGTGCCGCGTTGGCCCAAATGGGAGCCGCTGGGTATTTCGCGGTTGGCAGCGCGGCCTCGTGCCACTCTCGCTGGTTGGCTGAAAACGTGAACATGTTTGAAAGTTAACGCTATTTCAATGGTTTGAATGGACACTCTGGCGACGTCATGATGAAAAATAACCGTTCCACTTCTCTTGGTAAATTGGCCCTCAGTGTAGGTGTCATGTTGTTGGTTGTGCCTACCGTACAGGCAGCAGAGGCTCCGGCCGCACCACAGGTCGATGCGAAAGCCTATGTCTTGATGGATTACAACAGCGGCAAGATCCTGGCAGAAGGTAATGCGGATACCCGCCTGGATCCCGCGAGCCTGACTAAAATCATGTCCAGCTACGTGATTGGTCAGGCGATGAAAGCCGGTAAAATCAAACCGGACGATCTGGTCACCGTGGGCAAAGATGCCTGGGCAACCGGCAACCCGGTGCTTCGTGGTTCTTCTTTGATGTTTATCAAACCTGGCGACCAGGTACCGGTATCGGAACTCAATAAAGGCATCGTCATCCAGTCAGGTAACGACGCCAGCATCGCCTTGGCGGACTTCGTGGCGGGTAGCCAGGATTCGTTCGTTGGCTTGATGAACAATTATGGCAAGTCCCTCGGCCTGCAAAATACCCACTTCCTGACCGTGCATGGTCTGGATGCCGAAGGGCAGTACAGCACCGCACGCGATATGGCGTTGCTGAGCCAGGCGCTGATCCGCGACGTGCCGGATGAGTACGCGTTGCATAAAGAAAAAGAGTTCACCTTCAACAAGATCCGCCAGATAAACCGTAACCGCCTGCTGTGGAGCACCAACCTGAATGTGGATGGTATCAAAACCGGTTACACCGGCGGGGCCGGGCATAACCTGGTCGCCTCGGCCACCGATGGCCCAATGCGCCTGATTTCGGTAGTGCTAGGGGCTCCGAGTGACCGTGTGCGCTTTAGCGAAAGCGAGAAGTTGCTGACCTGGGGCTTCCGTTTCTATGAAACCGCAACGCCAATCAAGGCCGATAAAGCCTTTGTGACGCAGAAAGTGTGGTTTGGTGACGTGGGCGAGGTGCCGCTGGGCGTGGCGAAGGATGCCGCCGTCACTATTCCCAAGGGGCAGATGAAAAACCTGAAGGCCAGCTACAAGCTTAATCAACCGACGCTGGAAGCGCCGCTGGCGAAAAATCAGGTGGTAGGTACCATCGATTTCCAACTGGATGGCAAAACTATCGAACAGCACCCGCTGGTGGTGATGCAGGAAGTGAAAGAAGGGAACTTCTTTAGCCGCATGTGGGACTTTGTGATGATGAAGTTGACCCAGTGGTTCGGCGGTATTTTCGGCTAATCTTTGTTTGATAAGGGGCCAACAGTGGCCCCTTCTGCCAGATTAATTACATGCCACTACCTTGATGGCTAATCCGCCCTGAGAGGTCTCGCGGTATTTGGAATTCATGTCCTTGCCGGTTTCGTACATGGTTTCGATCACCTTATCCAGGCAAACGCGCGGCTCGCTGGTGCGACGCAGTGCCATACGTGCGGCGTTGACCGCCTTCACGGCAGAAATCGCGTTACGTTCGATACAAGGCACCTGAACCTGTCCGGCCAGTGGATCGCAGGTCAGCCCAAGATGGTGCTCCATGGCAATCTCTGCGGCGATACAAACCTGTGCCGGGCTGCCGCCCATCAGCTCCGCCAGACCAGCTGCCGCCATTGAGCAGGCAACGCCGACTTCCCCTTGGCAGCCCACTTCAGCGCCGGAGATTGAAGCATTCATCTTGTACAGCGTGCCGATCACACCGGCAGTCAGGAAGTAACGGCTGTAGGAGTTGGTGTTCACCGGGCGGATAAACTGGTCGTAATACGCCAGCACCGCTGGAATGATACCGCAGGCACCGTTGGTGGGGGCCGTTACCACTCGGCCACCCGCTGCGTTCTCTTCGTTGACCGCGAACGCGAACATATTGATCCAATCAACTACGTTCATCGGGTCGATATTGTTCTTGTCACCGGTTACCAGAATGCGGCGTAGGGCGGCGGCACGGCGCTGTACCTTCATCGGGCCGGGGAGCAACCCTTCGGTATTCATACCGCGTTCGATACCGGCACGCATCACCTGCCAGACGTCGGCAAAGTGCGCTTCGATCTCTGCTTTGCTGCGCAATGCCAGTTCGTTCTGCATCACCAATCCGGAAAGTGAAAGCCCGGTATCTTTGCAGTGCTGCTGCAAATCCAGCGCGGAACGATAAGGGTAGGGGACCGCAACGCTATTGTTGGCCGATTGGCCGAAGTTTTCTTCATCAACGATAAATCCGCCGCCGATGGAGTAATAGGTTTTGCTGTGCAGCAACCGATCGCCAGCATAGGCGCTGATCGACATGCCGTTTTCGTGCAGCGGCAGGTTAGTGCTGTGGAAGTTCATGCCACCAAGCTGTGGAAAATCGACCTCGTGCTCACCCTTTGCCAACAACAGGCGGCCACGCTGCTCTACATCACGAATAAAGCCGGCGATGCTGTCGATGTCCACGTCATGGGGCAGATTGCCCGCCAGGCCCATAATAATCGCGATGTCGGTATGGTGCCCTTTACCCGTCAGTGACAGTGAGCCGTAGACGTCAACCGCCACCCGCGTTGTATCGTGGAGTTGCCCGGCGGCCTGCAAATCATCAATAAACTGTTTACCGGCCTTCATCGGGCCGACGGTGTGGGAACTGGAAGGGCCGATGCCAATTTTGAAAATATCGAAAACGCTGACCATAGTCTCGCTTCCTTCTTGAAGTTAATTCCCTCAGCCTGCCGTTTAGGGGGCATAGGGGTCATGCTTGAGTTCGCGGCGGGGCAGGAGGGGGAGATTCGAGATAGCCGGTGCCATAAGGCACCGGCTGAGCGCTATTAACCGAACAGGGTGTACAGGATGGCAGAGATGGCAATCAGGCCCATCACGACCACAAATACGTTGCTGATGTGGCCACTGTACTTGCGCATGGCAGGCACTTTACGGATCGCATACATCGGCATCAGGAACAGCAGCATCGCGATGATTGGGCCGCCCAGGTTCTCGATCATACCCAGAATGCTTGGGTTCAGTGTGGCAACGATCCAGGTGGTCACCAGCATGAAGATGGCAGTGATGCGGTTCAGCTTGTGGGTGGTGATGGTTTTGCCACGGCTTCTCATCGATTTGGCAATCATGCCGTTAAAGCCTTCACGAGCACCGAGGTAGTGGCCCAGGAAGGATTTGGTGATGGCGATAAAGGCGATGACTGGTGCGATGTACTCGATCACCGGGTTGTTAAAGTGGTTAGCCAGGTAAGACAGGATGGAGATGTTTTGCGCTTTGGCTTCGGCCAGATCCGCCGGGGACAGGCTCAGCACGCAGCTGAAAACAAAGAACATCACGGTCAGCACCATCATGATGTGTGCGTAGCCCAGGATGCGGGAACATTTCTTCTCAGCGTCCACGCCGTACTCTTCGCGTTTTGCGACTGCAAAGGCGGAGATGATCGGTGAGTGGTTGAACGAGAACACCATAACCGGGATTGCCAGCCACAGGGTGATCACCAGGCCGTGGCCCAGGCTGCCGCCAGAACCGGCCAGTGAGACGTTTTCGAAGATGGCACTGCTCCAGTTAGGGATCAGGTATAGCGCCAGCAGCATCAGCACCGCAACAAACGGGAATACCAGGATACTCATGGTCTTCACGATCGCCTGCTCACCGAAACGCACGATGCCCATCAGGCCAACGATCAGGATCAGCGACAGGATGGCACGCGGTGGCGAAGCCATACCCAACTGGTGGGTGATGAAGCTGTCCACGGTGTTGGTGATCGCGACGCTATAAACCAGCAGGATTGGGTAAATGGCGAAGAAGTAGAGCAGGGTAATCAGTTTACCCGCGCTGATGCCAAAGTGTTCTTCTACCACTTCGGTGATGTCTTCACCTGGGTTTTTGCCGGACAAAACGAAACGGCACAGGCCACGGTGGGCGAAGAAGGTCATCGGGAAGGCGATGATGGCCATGATGATCAGCGGGATTAAACCGCCGATACCGGCGTTGATTGGCAAGAACAAGACGCCAGCGCCGATGGCGGTGCCGTAGAGGCCCAACATCCACATGGTATCTGATTTACGCCAGGCCGTGCTGGAACCTGAGGCTGCAGAGGCGATAGTGCCAGTCTGTGTAGTGTCCATAAATATCTCCGAGGTGAACACGATAATTTAAAATAAAAAGAAAAACTTAAGTTTAAAATCCGCTGGTGAAATAAGTGGCTGTCTCACCAGTGGTAAAATCAGTTGTTACAACTAGAGGATGAATTGCGCCTCTGAATTGTTTATCAGGCTAATGATGTTGCTAACCTGTCCAAATGGTTTCTGCTGTTAACGGTGTCAACGCCGATGTTTCTGTCGGAGGAGAAACTGCCCACCGATTTTGTTGGCGGCAAGATAACGATTTACAGCAGAAACAACCGTGATCCCGCTCCCAAATGCGTGATGTGTGCGGCTAAAGGCTTTTATTGTAAATTTTCATGCAAATGTTGCGCGTTTGTGCGAAACATCATGCTGCAACCGCTCTCACTAATCCCACAACCTTTATCCGGTTTGTGTAATGTTTAACCGGATAAAAACCTGTCTTGTGTGGCAGGGCGAGCAATATATTTTATGTGCTGGTTTGGATCTAGCTAAAAAGCCGGATTTAGCCGTTTTAGTGATGTAGATCACGTTTGGTTATTAAGGGGGAAAATCTTATCTTATTGTTTTTAAGATTATTTTATGATTTTCACCGTCAATGTGGCTGGAAGATGATGGCCGTAATAAGACGTTTTTAATCATCATATAAATAAGGCTAAATACTGCTAATTTGATTAAAAGTAGCCGATAATTTTTTGCCAAAAGGCGGCTTAACGGGCCTGGTGGAAGAAAGGAGACATGTTATCTGGGGAAGATTTGATGCAAATTACTGCAATAATGTTCTGCGCGGAATAATAACGCTGGCAAGTTGTTGCAATCCATTAACCTGTAATTATCGGCCATTAGGAATATTTTAAGTTTAATTGCTTAAAAAAAAACCTGAGTTTAACGAGAAATTCGCAACCGTGTCCCTGAAGTCGCTCCGGGGACACGGCATAAAATCGGCCGTGAGGCCAAGATCAGAAACGCAAAGTAACGGCGTGTTGGTTGAAAAAGTCGATGAACTCGGGGTCAGGTTGGCGATCGGTGATGACTTTATCGAACAAGGCCAGTGGCCCGATGCAGGCTGGCTTGGTTTGGGAAAATTTGCTGTGGTCGGCGACCAGGATCTTTTGCTGCGCCTTGTCCAACGCTTTGTGTTTCATCGCCAGCTCGTCAAGGTTGAAGCAGGTTGCGCCGTGCTGCAAAGTGATGCCTGCCGCTGAGATAAAGGCCACGTTAGGGCAGATGTGGTCCAACTCGTTATGTTGGCCAATAGCGGTGAAAATGTAGTTGCTCGGTTTGAATTCGCCGCCGCACAGGATCACCTTGCAATTGGGTTTGTCCTGCAGCGCCAGGAAGGTGTTGAGTGAGTGGCAGATGGCGGTAAAGGGGAGTTCATCGGCAATAGCGTCGATAATGGCCGGGGTGGTGGTGCCACAGTCAAAGAACACCGTGTCATTTTCGTTGACCAACGGAGCTGCCAGCATGCCAATACGGCGCTTTTCCGCCACCTGTTTGGCTTTCTGATCGGAGACAAAGTAATTGGTCACCCCGTTGATTCGCGGATCGGCTACGACATAACCCCCAAGCAAGACCACCGCAGCAGGCTCGGCACTGAGATCGCGTCGGATGGTCATTTCCGAGACGCCGAGCAGTGCGGCTGCTTCTTTTAAGTGGATCTTGTCAGAACGCTTTAGAGCCTGAACTAGCCGGTTGATACGTTCGTCGCGCCGGGTTTCCATCAGTTATTCCTACAGGTTTATACCCCAGGTTTCTCAAGTGTGGCCGAAAGGGATAAAGGAGCCAAAAGTCTTTTTCGTTCGCTCCAACACAATAATGCGGAGTAGTGCAGACCCAGTTCGCACTGAGGGCACAACCCCGCATTATACCCGTCGTCTTTCAAGCTGCAACGTTGTTACCTGCGCTTACTCACCTCAGTCACTTACCCAAAAGTAAGCGCCTGGGGATGAGTAAGCTTGTCGCCTGGCTGCAGCTCGAAATCCATAGGGTATTTTTGTTGTTATAACTAGATAGAGCTAGCGAAAATCAGTAGCTACCTGCGTCAGCCGCATCGCCAGAAACGATCGCAACGCCCGAGCTGGTGCCGATACGTGTTGCTCCGGCGGCAATCATTTTCCCTGCGGTAGCGCGATCGCGCACTGCGCCAGAGGCTTTGACGCCCATCTCGCTGCCCACGGTAGCACGCATCAGTTTGACGTGGTCTTCACGAGCGCCGCCAGTGCTGAAACCGGTAGAGGTTTTAACGAAAGCGACATCCAGTTCACGACACATTTCACAAACCACAACGATTTGTTCATCGCTGAGCAGACAGGTTTCCAATATTACCTTCAACGGAATAGCCGCGCAAACTTCACGCACCGCGGCGATATCGGCCTTCACTTCGTCATTCAGGCCGCTTTTCAGCCAACCGACGTTGATCACCATGTCGATTTCCTGGGCACCGGCGGCAATGGCAGCTTTGGCTTCGAAAGCTTTGGAGACGGTCAAACCCGCCCCCAGAGGGAAGCCGATAACCGAGCATACTTTAACGTTGCTTTCCTGCAGCAGGTGAGCGGCAAACGGGACATAACCCGAGTTAACGCAAACGGCATAGAAATTATGCTGACGCGCTTCTTCGCACAGTTGGTTGATCTGGCTTTCCGTGGTGTCCATAGCCAGCAGGGTATGGTCGATATAGCGAGCGTAATCAATCTGTTCAGTAGTCATGGTCATTCCTCAGTGGGTGTAATAACGCTTTGGATGTTAGTAATGTTATAATCCTAACATCGTCACATCGCAATTGGTAGCTGTATTAACACTAATTTTTGAGTCATTAGCGGAATTGATGAGCATCACCTGCCACAGAATGGGCTGGTAAATGTTATTTAAATAACATAGATTACACCTTGACCAATCCGTTCACTGCGCAACGGCTGCCCCTGAGGAAAGAAGATGAAGACGATCATTAATCTGAGCCCTGGATTGTTCGGCACACAGCCGAATGAAGTGTATTGCGGCGCTGGTTTTACGGTGACCGCGTTTATGTTTCCTGGTGATATCGCCGCGTTGGCGCTGCAAAACCAGCGGGGTACCTTAACGTTATTGCCTTACCAGGATTTGATGATTTGGGATGCGGTGTTTGACGGCCAGTCTCTCAAATCAAAAGCTAGCCGGGCACAGCCACGGCGTCATGATACCCGTGGTTGCTTTGCCTCTCACCAAGGCTTGCCACCTGATCATGGTCCGGTGATTGATGTCTGGCTGGAGGTAGAGGAGAAAGCGATCACTGTACGAGTCAGCACGGCCGACGGCCCTTGCCGCATCCAACCGGCCGTTCAGCTAGCCGCCAGCAGCACACAGTTCAGTATTGAAATGGTGATCAACAACCTGGCCGAGCAGGCCCAGCCATTGAGTTATATGTGCCATATGAACTATGCCTGCGAAGAGGGGGCCGTTTTCCGCCAAAATCTGCCGGGTTGTGCGCTCAATATCCGTGATAATCCACAGCAGGTCATTTGCTCTGACGACCTCTCGCTGTATGTCGATCAGGCCGAGTTCTTTATGCTGGCACCGTGCGGCAGAAGGTTTGTAACCCGTTTTGCCACCGGCCAATTCAGCTATGCCGTCTTACAGCGGCCACGAGCCAACTCGCGGGCGACGGCTTTTGTCCAGCCAGCCAGTTGCAGCCCAGAGGTCGCAGCGATACCAATGGCAGTGATGTTA
This sequence comes from Serratia sp. J2, assembly GCF_046269175.1. Classification (NCBI taxonomy): domain Bacteria; kingdom Pseudomonadati; phylum Pseudomonadota; class Gammaproteobacteria; order Enterobacterales; family Yersiniaceae; genus Serratia; species Serratia sp. J2. Next base: position 69,540 of record NZ_JBKABN010000006.1, on the reverse strand, counting down.
AAAGCGGGGGAGATGCGGGAGTTCCGCGTGACGACCGGTATGCTATAGCTGGCGGGGGGCAAGCCCCCCGCGGGCAGGTATTACTCCTTCACCCATCCTTTACGGATCGGGAAGGCGAACAGAAAATGATACAGGCGGGTCAGACGCTGGGCGATGGCATCACCAAACAGGTTCCATACCAATTGGGCAAACAGACAGCCTACGCAACCCACCAGGAAACCGCCCACCATATCCAGTGGCCAGTGCACGCCGAGGAATACCCGGGACCAGGCAATGGCGATTGCCACGACCATCAGCAAAAGTCCGGACCAGGCGCGATGCCAGCACAGGAAGGCCAGGGCGAAGGTGAAGATGGCGGTGCCATGATCGCTGGGGAAGGAACTATCTGGTGCATGTGCCAGAAAGGTATAGCCAATACCGGTGACAAACGGGCGTTCATGGGGCAACAGCGCACCGATGGTGGCTGCCGCGCTCATGGCAAATAACAGGGCAATGGTCGTTTTAGCTACCACTTCTCGCTGTGCTGCCAGTTGGCCATGTGCCCCCCAGAACCACAGGCCAACAATCAGCAGAGGGATAATGGCGATCAGATCCCGGGCGATGAAAGTGGCAAGATCGATTAACCATTCCGGGCTGGCCGGAGTGGCATTGATCCAGGCGAAAAGAAGATAGTTCAACTGCTCCATTAAGTATTACCTCGTTTTACGGCGGAAATAGCCGCTAATACACCAATAAACAGCCAGTTGGCTGAACCAAACCCACCACCCGGCCCACAGGTTATGGGAAAGAAAATGTGCGCCTCGCATGATCTGGCCAAGTCCCATAAGCATGCCGAGCGTAATACCGCACAGCCAGCACCAGTAAGCCAGGCGCGGGCGTTGCGGATAAAACAGAAAGAACAGTGCCATCACGGCAAAGCCACTGGAAGCGTGGCCACCGGGGAAGCAACGGCCAGGCCCCGGAAAGGCTGGCGTGCTGCCAAACAGGGGAAACGACATCGCTTTGCCACCGTACTCCAGCAGATCCCAAGGGCATGAGTGTGCGCTGGTGGCTTTTAGGATCCCCACCACCAACGGCCCAATGCCGATCAACAGCATGGTGACGATCAGCCGCGCGTTACGGCGATAAATTCCCCAAAACAGCGCCAGCACCGCTCCGGCGATCACCGATATCTTTAACAACCGATGGTTGATCAGATCCAGCCAGTAGTTGTTCTGCCAAGGAAAACGCTGGCTGGCGGCGTCATACCAATAATTACTGACCGCCCAATCCAGTTGTTCATTGCGTGACAGCCAGATAAACAACAACGCAGCCACCATCAGCCCAAAGGCTTGCCAACGGTAAAAGGATGTGGGCAAGGAGTAAAGGGCGCCAGTCTGAATTTGGCTAGTCGTTGAGGATTGATTTAATGACGAATGTTTGGCGTTTGATGGGTTCACACGGTGGCTCATAGGCGGTAATGGATCAGGCTACTGTAATCATCCCGTCTTAAGAAAACCTTAATGAATGGCAAGAGGCTTGGGGACGATATCCAGATTTGGCCTATAATTTAACGGCGTAAAGTATGCTAGCGTAGTTGGGTATTAGGTTATGAATTGTAAGGATAAAAAATGAACAAGCTTTCTATGGTAGTGACCAGCCTGCTGATGGCTGCGTCTGTCAGCGCCGTTGCTGCAACCACCGCAAGTACTGACGATCTCAATATGCAGCCGTTGGAAAAAGTAGCACCGTTCCCGAAAGCAGAGCCGGGCATGAGCCGGCAGGTCATTTATTTACCCAAGCAGGAGAATGAAGAAAACTTTAAGGTTGAACTGCTGATTGGCCAAACGCTGGAAGTGGATTGCAATCGCCACATGATGGGCGGCAATCTGGAGAGTAAAACGCTGGCCGGTTGGGGTTACAACTATTTTGTACTGCCGAAGCTCTCGGCTCCGGCCTCTACCATGATGGCTTGCCCGGATAATACCAAGCGTAAGGAGTTCGTTGCCGCTCATCTGGGGGATGCCGCAATGCAACGTTATAACAGCCGCTTGCCGATCGTGGTTTACGTGCCGAATGACGTCGAGGTGCGCTATCGTATCTGGTCAGCCAGCGAAAATACTGGCCGTGCGGTAACTAAATAAACGCCTGTAGACTACGCCATTTAGGGGCGCCGCATGCTTAGCTGCGTGCGGCGCTCAATTGAATATTCAATGGAATGGTTCACAGCAGAGCCTAGCGGATAATGCCGCGCGCCGAGCGTGAGAAGAAAGAAGTAAACCATTGCAATAGCGGATAGGTTTCGCTCAAAAGCTGCACCTCCTGTTTCACCTTATCGATCGCCAACGCATGATGATATAGCCTGTTGTACAGGGCTTGGATCATTTGCTGTTGCTGAGCGTCCAGTGATTGAAAGGCTGCCGCTGATTCGTTAACACCGATGGGGGCCGCGTGATTGCCACTGGCGCTGACAAAAGGTGGAACATCCTGCACCACGCCGGACTGATGGGCGATATGCGCATGAGCACCCAACAGACAAAACTGATGTATCGCGCACATATTGCCGATCTGCACAAAATCATCCAGTTCAACATGCCCGGCCAGCCCCGAGTTATCACCAATAACCGTGGTATTGCCGACAATGCAATCATGTCCAATGTGGACATTGTTCAAGAACAGGTTGTCATTGCCGATAGTCGTTCGCCGATAGCCTTGAGCAGTACCGCGATGAATGGTCGCATTTTTGCCGATCCTGTTTCTGTCGCCGATCAACACGTCCGTGGCTTCACCAGCATATTTCAAATCCTGATTCACTTCGCCGATAGTGGAAAACTGCCCGATAACGTTATTGCAGCCAATACGGGTGAGGCCGCTAATACTGACATGAGAGGCTATCACCGTGTCATCACCAACCTCGACGCCAGCTGCGATGATGCAGAAGGGGCCAATGCTGACGCGCGCACCGATAATCGCCCCCGGTTCAATCAAGCTGTTGCTTGCGACCCGGGCAGAGGGAGAAATTGACATTGCGTTATCCTGATGATGGCGCGTGGCGTTTCCGGCACTCAGGGCCAATCATGGGTAAATGATTAAGCCGAAGTCTGGATTAATCTGGGAGTAAGCGTCGAATGGGAGGGGAAAGGGTTGGGTGATGGAGGCCTGGTGATTTTGCTTATCGACAGGGCCGAGTATAAGGAGTTCATGGGCATATCACACCATCATATATTTTCTTTATTTTCTGAACCTTTCTGGAATCGAAGATGGGGCCGGAGGGCTTGAATGCGGATCGGCACCGAGGCTGCAGACATTCCCTCTCCGAGGTGACAACATAGGGGGCAGTATCATGCTGCGCCCGTTTGAGTAAACAATGGGTTAGCTCACGCTTGCTATGGCGCTTAAGACACTTGGGAATCCAGTTTTACCTGGTTTTGCACCACTTCCTGCGCCTTGGTATAGCGTTAAATCAACATATGAAAGAGTTTATCTGCCTGCAGATTTTGCAGTAGTGCCTGATGCCGATATGGGTTATTTCAGCAGTAGAATGATAAGAGGATAAGCAGCTACTCTCAGGCTAGACTAGAATTAATAGGTAGGTTATCAGGCTGGGTATTAGGTAATACGGAGGGCCGACAATATGACTTATCAACATATCGTTATTGCAACCGATCTGAGCGATGATGCCGAACTACTGGTGCGTAAAGGTTCTGAATTGGCTGGCGCACTGCAGGCCAAGCTGTCGTTGATTTATATCGATGAGCAAGCTAACCACTACAGCGAGTTTGGTAGTGGCGAATTCAATTATGCCGATAAGACCTTCTCTGAACGAGTGAAAAATATGCTTAACGCTATCCAGCAGCAGGCGGAGTATCCCATCAGTGAAGTGATCATTGGCCGTGGTGATCTAAGCGAAGCGCTGAACAATGCCATTCGTGAAAAAGGCATTGATTTGGTGATTTTTGGTCACCACCACGATATGTGGAGTCGTTTGGTATCCAGTACGCGCCGTACGATCAACCATATTGCGGTTGATATGCTGGTGGTGCCGATAGAAAAACATTGATGGGATGCTGGTTTTTACTCCGCCCGCTATTATGTTATTCTGCATAATAGCAGGAGGCATTGATCGGATTACTCTATTGAAGGGAAACTCCTTTCCACGAGGTAATTCAGTACGTTAATATCATCATTGAGCATCTCCGAGGGAAGGTTTTTTAGAATTTTATCTCTAATATCGGTCTTTATAAAGAAGAGTGACGTATTTGAATAGAAAAAAGGATCCATCAAGTAAATAGAAACGCCGTCATTGTATAGCTCCATATAGTCACTGCCGATAAGTGGGGTTTTCTTTACGACGGTGGCGTACTTACTGGCTAGAATTGCACTGATAAGACTAAACTGATCGTTTTTAAATTGTAACTGCAGTGCGGATAGATTTTTATTCTGATCAAACAAGACAAAGACATCTTTGATACTTTCAAAAATAATATTGCTTCGCTTGTCCTTGTTGTTATCGGGTGTTTCTTTATAAATGTTCCCTCTGAGTTCGTTATTATAACCTACATTTACCGCTTCCGGATGAGTCGCCTTAAAAGTGTCCTCCGTTGTCTGACCAAACTTCACCGTAAGCGTGCCTGTGCTGACTGCGCTTAAGTTCCCACAAAAAAAGGAACTGGTTAAAACCAGAAAAAGGTAACCTAAAAAACTCACTTTCATAATGCAATCCTATAAATCCTTTCTGGATTGTGAAATGACACATAAAAATCATTAAACTGCCAAAATTCGGTGTTTTATTTCTGGTGCTGTTATTGTGTTGGTTTTACATGCTTACCTCCCTAGTATAAATGATATTTTGAATCAATCTCAGACTTCCTTCGTTGAGCGGCAATACCTCGGCGTTTCACTACGTTGTCATTAAAAGAATAGTGTTGTCAATAACCTCGATAGGTTAAATTCTGGCAGTTTAAAATATGATATTGCGGTTGGCGTTATTTGTGATAGATGTCTCCTCCAGCTTTTATACACTGCTGCATTCGGTATTTATGTGTCGTATCGACGGCCATCGTCGACATGACCTGTACTGGGGGAAGACTGATATCGTGCCGTTACTTTGTCACCCGCGGGTTGAGCTGTAGCACGTGGTTATAAAGAAAACTTTTCTATCTATCAATGAAGTATGAGCAAGCTCTGGATTGGGTAGGCTTCAGATGATCAGTTGCGCGATGAGAATTAATAGTTGCATACTGTGTATGCATACAGATTGTCGTAAGCGTCAGAGGAAGGTAGATGGCATTTATGAGGACTAACATGAAATTTATCGCAATAGGGCAACATCGAAGTGAATATCCAGATCCTATAACGTTCAAAAGTGGAACTCAGCTTATTATAGGGGATAGGTATGAGGGCGATGAAGGTTGGGATAATTGGTATTTCTGTACAATACCTAATCATGCCGGTGGATGGGTTCCAGAACAACTCATAGAACGAAGCAACATACCCGGTCATGGTATAGCTAAAGATGACTATACGGCCAAAGAACTTGATGTTAATGAGGGCGATGAATTGCTGGCGATAAAATTCTTGAATGGCTGGGTATGGTGCCAGCGACTCTCAGATCAAGATATTGGTTGGGTACCGAAAAGCATTCTTCAGGACATCAAATCAGGCCGCTAGCTTGCATAAGAGTTTGAGTGGCGCCGTCGCAGTCCCCAAAGCCGTAATCAATACGGATGAGTCTACGCTCAAGCCCGGCAACACCGAGTAGGGCTTTGGCGCGCGCCTCCTTCGGCCTGAGCCTTTTGACGTTGTGGCCCCAGCTAGCGTCCAAATGGCCTCCAGCGGCTCCCAGGTTGATAATGAAGGCATTACTAACATCACGGTGTGTTAATCAATGGGGTGTAAGTCAAACTGACAAGAAGCCTGCGAAGCAGGTTTTTTTATGGCAGTAAAACGTGAGCCGCCACTTTGTCGCCACCCAGTAAAATGACGTTCCCTAAGTGACGGTTTTTAAGGGGCGTAAATTTCAGGCAACAAAAAACCCGTTAATCTTGAACCTAAAAAGGCGGGACTAACGGGCTCCACAAAATGGGGACATCAAAGAAAAGCAGTGGCACTAATTCAGACTATGTCCCGATCGAAAAGTTCTACCGGTTGCTAGAAAAAGCAAAAAATATTTCGCCATGGCACGACTTCTCAGACCGCCTTGCTACCCCATTAAACCTGGCCAGATCACCACGATGAGTGAACCTGCCAAGGTTAACAACACGTTAGCGATGGCGTAGGTGCCCGCATATCCCAACGCAGGAATATTACTACGTGCAGTGTCACTAATGATTTCCATCGCCGGGGCGCAGGTACGTGCTCCCATAATGGCACCAAACAGCAGGGCACGGTTCATGCGCAGAATGTAGGCACCGAACAGGAAGCAGATCACTACCGGTACCAGGCTGACGATCAAGCCTGCGATCAGCATCTGACCACCTACTGCGCCAAGGGTATTGCCGATACCGGCCCCTGCGCTCAGACCCACACCGGCCATAAATACCATCAGGCCGAACTCTTTCACCATGTTCAACGCGCCCTGAGGGATATAACCAAAGGTCGGGTGGTTGGCTCGCAGGAAGCCCAGCATGATGCCGGACATCAATAGCCCTGCGGCGTTACCGATACCAAAGGAGAAGCTGCTGGTGAACTGAATGGTGATCTGGCCAATCAGCAGGCCGATGATAAAGAAGGCGCAGAATGCCAGCAGATCGGTGACCTGGCTATGAATGGAGATAAAGCCGATCTTCTCTGCCACGCTTTTTACCCGGCGGGCATCGCCGCTGACCTGCAGTACATCGCCTTTGTTCAACACGATGCTGTCATCGATCGGCATTTCAATCTGGCTGCGGATCACGCGGTTGAGGAAGCAGCCATGATCGGTCAGCTTCAACTGGCTCAGGCGTTTGCCTACCGCATTGCTGTTTTTGACCACGATCTCTTCGGTCACGATGCGCATATCCAAGAGATCCCGGTCGAATACTTCCTTACCGTTACGGAAGCTTGGGTCCAAGCGTGCGTGAGCATCAGGGTAGCCGACCAGTGAGATTTCATCGCCGACCTGTAACACCGCATCTCCGTCTGGGTTGGCCAGAATGCCGTTGCGGCGAATTCGTTCGATGTAACAACCGGTTTGGCGGTAAATGCCGAGCTCGCGCAGGTTCTTGCCGTCTGCCCAGGCAACCAGTTCCTGGCCGACGCGATAGGCGCGGATCACCGGCAAATAAACCTTGCGCTGGCTATCGGTATCCAGGCCGCGCTCACGGGCGATTTGTTGGGCAGAGGTTGAGAGATCCTGATGCTGCAGTTTCGGTAGATAACGAGCACCGAAAATCAGGCTGACCAGGCCAATCAGGTAGGTCAGGGCGTAGCCCAGGCTCAGATGGTCTTGGGCAGCAAGCAGTGCCGGGCCGCTGGTGATGGTATTACGCAGCGTGTCGCCTGCACCCACCAACACCGGTGTGGAGGTCATCGAACCGGCGAGCATGCCGGCGGTAAGGCCGATATCCCAGCGGAACAGCTTACCCAGACCGATGGCGATCACCATGGCTGAACCGACCATCACCAGCGCCAGCATGAAGTAGTTTTTGCCGTCGCGGAAAAAAATCGAGAAGAAATTGGGGCCAGCTTCAACGCCGACGCAAAAAATAAACAGCATGAAGCCGAGGCTTAACGCTTCGGTGTTAATGGCAAAGTGTTGCTGGCCAAGCAACAGCGAGACCACTAAAACGCCAATGGAATTACCGAGTTGAACGGAGCCAAGACGAACCTTTCCGAGGCAGAGCCCCAGGGCGAGTACCACAAACAGTAACAGAATGTAGTTACCGTTTAACAAACTTGCGACGTTTATGTTCACGGGGGATAACTTATTGTTTACCAGTAAGTTCTTGATAAAGAACACTATAAGAGTTAGATTCAGCCATAGAGTATATGGATAAAGCTTAGATAACAACCAACCATCGGAAGGCGATCCGAACCATCGAATGGCGGCACTTATTCTAGTCGCTATCACGTATGACAGCCAGCATAAAGCTGTGTCGGTATACGTATTTAACCCTTTTTGACCAAGGAAAAAGTTCAGCCAGCGCTGTCGATTTCGGCTGTGTGTCGCAAGGTCTGTGCGATAGGCTGTGTTTTACGATGTAGTCAGCGGTCACATCGCGATATCCGTCGTTTTTCGGGTATGAGGGGAGAGGTGGATGGTGAGTTATCGATACTGGGTGGGCATTTTCAGCTGCTTTCTGCTCTTTAGCTTGGTTTTTCTTGGCCAGAAGAGCGGTGCCGTCGGCGTGACAGAATCCGAGCATCATGGTGAAACCGGCCTGCTGTTGTTTATTATTCCCGGTTTTATCGCCAGCTATTTGTCGAGCAAGCAGCGTATCCTGTGTCCCTTGCTTGGCGCACTGTGTGCGGTACCGCTGTGTTTGCTCATTCGCCACTTTTGGTTAACGCCCGGCCATTCGTTTTGGCAGGAGTTGGCTTACGCGGTCAGCGCCGTATTCTGGTGTGTGTTGGGTGGGATGCTGTATTTATTAATGCGCATGGTGTTGCATGCGTTGCAACAGTTCTATCGGCGGCAAAAACACTAATTGTAAAAAAGGCCACCTGCGTTCGGTGGCCTTTTTTTGTTCGAGCCTGAAGCTTATTGGAACAGGTTCAGGTTTTCTTTGGCGTAGGCTTCAAAATCGGTGCAGCCGCCAATGTGGGTCTGATCGATAAAGATCTGTGGCACGGTTTCTACCGGTTTGCCCACGGTTTTTTCCAAATCGGCCTTGGTGATACCTTCGGCGTGGATATCAACATAACGGAAGTTGAAATCGTCACGCTCTTCAGTCAATTTCTCTGCCAGCTCTTTAGCACGGACACAGTAAGGACAGCCCGGACGCCCGAAGATTACAGCAAACATGTAACACTCCTAGTCTGTTATTAATAATTAACCGTTATTGTAACGACATTCCTTCCGTCATAAAAAGACTTCAGTTGCGCAATCACTCACGTCATGGCGCTTACTATGCCCGTTGGCTGGGCTAAAAAAAAGCAGGATCTGCCTCTTGGTCTGATTTATAGAACCGATTAATCAACTAGGGCTGTTGCTGTGATGGCGAATTTACTACACTGGACACAGTGAGTCTGGAGAAAAAAATATGCGTTCATTCGGTGACTTACCGCGTTCTGTGCTGGTGCTTGAAGGATTGGGCATGGTGCTGTTGATACTCTCTTATCTGAGTATTCATGACTACGTCCGTTTGCCGGGTATGCTGGCTTCGCAACAGGCGGCGGTTGGCATGATCTTTCTAGGCGTGTTCATGATGGTTCCTGCAGCCGCGTTTTTGGTCTGGCGCGTAGTTCAAGGGTTCGGCCCGCTACTGCGTGGTGGCCAGCCGCCGCAGAACGATCGGCGTACTCCGCCGAAAGATAAACAAGACCAGGGACCGCAAGACTAAACGCGGCTATGGGGAATGCCTGCCAATGCAGGTGATCAACGCCTTTAGGGGTGACGAGTGAAAATTGCCATTCTTTCACGCGATGGTTCGCTGTACTCATGTAAAAGATTGCGTGAAGCCGCAGAGCAGCGTGGGCACCGTATTGATGTTATCGATCCGCAGTCTTGTTATATGAATATCAACCCGGCGGCACCGAGCATTCATTATCGTGGCCGCCAGTTGGAACATTACGATGCGGTGATCCCGCGTATTGGTTCCGCTATTACCTTTTATGGCACCGCCGTGCTGCGCCAGTTTGAACTGCTCGGCAGCTATCCGCTCAATGAGTCCGTGGCCATTACCCGGGCGCGTGACAAGTTGCGTTCGCTGCAACTGCTGGCGCGCCAGGGGATTGATCTGCCCATAACCGGCTTTGCGCATTCGCCGGATGACACCGGTGATTTGATTGAACTGGTGGGCGGTGCACCGCTGGTGGTGAAGCTGGTTGAAGGGACACAAGGTATCGGCGTGGTACTGGCCGAAACTCGCCAGGCGGCGGAGAGCGTTATCGACGCCTTTCGTGGCCTGAACGCCCATATTCTGGTGCAGGAGTATATCCGTGAAGCTAACGGCTGTGACATTCGCTGCCTGGTCGTTGGCGGTAGGGTAGTTGCCGCGATTGAACGGCAGGCAAAGCCTGGGGAGTTTCGTTCGAACCTGCACCGGGGTGGCACGGCCCGTAAAGTGCATATCACCGGCAAGGAGCGCGCTACGGCGATCAAGGCCGTGGAGACGCTGGGGCTGGATGTTGCCGGGGTTGATATCCTACGTGCCGATCGTGGCCCACTGGTGATGGAGGTGAATGCATCGCCGGGGTTGGAAGGCGTTGAAACCACCACCGGGTTGGATATTGCAGGCATGATGATTGAGTACATTGAGCAACGAGCCCGGCCTGGCTTTCGTCTGAAATCTGGCGGGTGATAAATGGCGCTTTCCACTGTCGCGCCAAGCGTATACGGGGGATCGCAGGTTCGGATATGCCGTGCGATGTTGTTGCATTAGTGAATTAAGCGGCTTTGATCGTGGCATCTCGATTGAATATTCCGTAAGCTATGCGCCTTTTCATGTCATTGAACCCTGTGAGGCTGGTAATTTATGGATTCACTCATCGTCCCCGATTTGGCGTTATTACGACGTTGGTTGGATCAGTTGGGGATCTCGTTTTTTGAATGTGACTCTTGCCAGGCGTTACACCTGCCGCACATGCAAAACTTTGACGGCGTATTCGATGCCAAGCTCGATCTGGTGGATAACGTGATCCTGTTTTCCGCGTTGGCCGAAGTCAAGCCAACCGCACTGATCCCGCTGGTGGCCGATCTCAGTCAAATCAATGCCAGCTCACTGACCATCAAGGCCTTTGTGGATATTCAAGACGATAACTTGCCAAAGCTGATCGTTTGCCAGTCTTTGAGCATCGCTGTTGGCGTGGCCTATGAGCAGTTTGCCCACTTTATGCAACAGGGTGAAGAACAGATCTCAATGGTGATCCTGGAAGCCAGGGCGAACGATCTGCTGTTTATGGGTGATGAAGAAGAGAACCCGGCTACCGTAGCCAGCCAACCGATGCTGCATTAATCTTCGCTGTACATTATGTGTGCCGCAGATCTGGCGGCACGCAGCCCGAACTTTTCCCCACAAACAGATATCCTGCGTTTCTCCCCTGATTGCCAGATATTTATCGTCTTTTAGGGCGTTATTACCGCATCACATACAGCACCCGTGCATAATTAATCGATAAACGGCGTTTTTTACCCTGGAGGCTGGCACCGTCTGGCAACTCCGGTTATGCTGCTGATCTTGCTAAAGGCTCACGCTCCTGTTTGTGACCTCGTGGGCTGGCAGGTGAGAAAATCGCATGCAATCAACTGCATAGCTATTCACTCGCGATCGCAACGATTGCGCTCGGCTAATCAAAGGCGTTGTATCCTTTCAGGATACAAATTTACCCCTGGTTTTGGAGGAAGTTACGGATGGTCACCCAACGTAAAAAGTGGTTATCGGGTGTGGTTGGCGGCTTGCTGATGACGGCTTGCCTCACCGCGTCGGCCGCAGACAATACGCTGCACATCTACAATTGGTCCGACTATATTGCGCCGGATACCCTGGCCAAATTCCAGAAAGAAACCGGGATCAAAGTGGTTTATGACGTCTTTGATTCCAACGAGGTTCTGGAAGGCAAACTGATGGCGGGCAGCACCGGTTATGATTTGGTGGTTCCTTCCTCCAACTTCCTTGAGCGCCAGTCCAAAGCCGGTATTTTTGAAGCGCTGGACAAGAGCAAGATACCTAATTACAAAAACCTTGATCCCGAAATGTTGCAACTGGTCGCGCATAACGACAAGGATAATAAGTACGGTATCCCTTACATGATGGTGACCACCGGCATCGGTTATAACGTTGATAAGGTCAAAGCGGTGCTGGGCAAAGATGCTCCGGTCAATAGCTGGGACCTGATCCTCAAGCCAGAAAACCTGGAGAAACTGAAAAGTTGTGGTGTCGCCTTCCTGGATGCGCCAAGTGAAGTCTATGCCACTATCCTGCACTATCTCGGCAAAGATCCTAACAGCACCAATGCGGAAGATTACACCGGTGCGGCCAACGATCTGCTGATGAAGCTGCGCCCGAATATCCGCTACTTCCACTCTTCCCAGTACATTAACGATCTGGCTAATGGGGATATTTGCGTGGCTATTGGCTGGTCTGGTGATGTGATGCAGGCCGCCAACCGTGCCAAGGAAGCCAAAAACGGCGTGAATGTGGCCTATTCCATTCCAAAAGAAGGGGCGCTGACCTACTTTGACATGTTTGCGATGCCAGCCGATGCCAAAAACAAAGATGCGGCCTACCAGTTCCTGAACTTCCTGCTCAAGCCAGAAGTGATCGCGGACATCAGCAACCACGTGTTTTATGCCAACGCGGTAAAAGACGCCACGCCGCTGGTGAATGCCGAGGTGCGTGATAACCCGAACGTTTACCCACCGGCAGATATTCGCGCCAAACTGTACACGCTGAACGTACAGTCGCCGAAACTTGACCGTGTCATTACCCGGGCATGGACTAAAGTTAAAAGCGGGAAGTAAAGACCCGTCGTCTTTCAAGCTTGTCGCCTAGCTACAGCTCGAAATTCATAGGGTTTTGATAAGTATAGGGGCTCAGCATGCTGAGCCCGGTATTGATAAGCATGTGGGTTTAACCCGCCTGCATTGCCATTTTGGGCCATGGCAATTGCTGTGGTTGGTCGTACTGCTTTAGCCGGAGAGCACCCCGATTGAACGATGTTATCCCTCGTCCGCTAGCCAAATCGCAGAAGGTTTTCACCCCTCTGCTGGAAATCCGTAACCTCACCAAAACCTTTGACGGCCAGAACGCGGTAGAAGACGTCAGCCTGACGATCTACAAGGGCGAAATCTTTGCGCTGTTGGGGCCTTCAGGTTGTGGAAAATCAACGTTGCTGCGTATGTTGGCCGGTTTTGAACAGCCGACGGAAGGGCAAATTGTCCTCGACGGTCAGGACATGTCCCACGTGCCACCATACCAGCGCCCGGTCAATATGATGTTCCAGTCCTATGCGCTTTTCCCCCATATGACGGTGGAGCAGAACATCGCGTTTGGCCTCAAGCAGGACAAAATGCCGCGCGCGGAAATTAACGAGCGCGTCACCGAAATGCTTACGTTGGTGCATATGCAGGAATACGCCAAGCGTAAGCCGCACCAGCTTTCCGGCGGGCAACGCCAGCGTGTGGCACTGGCGCGTAGCTTGGCCAAACGGCCGAAGCTGTTACTGCTGGATGAACCGATGGGCGCGTTGGATAAAAAACTGCGCGATCGCATGCAGCTGGAAGTGGTCGATATCCTGGAGCGCGTGGGCGCGACCTGCGTCATGGTCACCCACGATCAGGAAGAAGCGATGACCATGGCTGGCCGTATCGCCATCATGAACCGCGGCAAGTTTGTGCAAATCGGTGAGCCGGAAGAGATCTACGAGCACCCGAACAGCCGTTTCAGCGCCGAGTTTATCGGTTCGGTCAACGTGTTCGATTGCGTGTTGCAGGAGCGGCGGGACGATGCATTGATCTTGCAAAGCCCGGGTTTACGCCATGCGCTTAAGGTCGATCCTGATTCATCGGTGGTGGACGGTGTGCCTATTCAGGTCGCGCTCCGCCCGGAAAAGATCATGCTGTGTGAGGAAGTGCCGGAAGACGGCTGCAACTTTGCGGTGGGTGAGGTGGTGAACATCGCCTATCTTGGCGATCTGTCTATCTACCACGTGAAGTTGCTCAGCGGGCAGATGATCAGTGCGCAGTTGCAAAACGGCCATCGCTTCCGCAAAGGGATGCCGACTTGGGGTGATGAAGTGCGCCTGTGTTGGGAAACCGACAGCTGTGTGGTTCTGACGGTGTAGTTGAGAAAGTGAGGAGTAACTACCATGACATTGCTTTCTGAACGTTCGCCGGAGCCTCCGGCAAGAGTACCCGGCCCGATTAAGGCGTTTATCCAACGTTTGCAGATGGCCCATGGCCGCAAGCTGGTGATCGCGCTGCCGCTGCTGTGGCTGCTGCTACTGTTTATGCTGCCGTTCCTGATCGTGTTCAAGATCAGTCTGTCTGAACTGGCCTTGGCGGTACCGCCTTATACCGATCTGATGAGTTGGGCAGATGGCAAACTCGATATTGCGTTGAACTTTGCCAACTACCTGCAACTGACCGATGACCCGCTATACATCGATGCCTATCTGCAATCCTTGCAGATCGCGGCGGTTTCAACGCTGTGCTGCCTGGTGATCGGCTATCCGCTGGCATGGGCGGTGGCGCACAGTAAACCGTCGACCCGCAACATACTGCTGCTGTTGGTGATCCTGCCTTCCTGGACGTCATTCCTGATCCGTGTGTATGCCTGGATGGGGATACTGAAGAACAACGGGGTGTTGAACAACTTCCTGATGTGGTTGGGGGTAATCGATCAGCCGCTGGTGATCCTGCATACCAATCTGGCGGTATATATCGGCATCGTTTATTCCTATCTGCCGTTTATGGTGTTGCCAATTTATACCGCGCTGACGCGCCTTGATTACTCACTGGTTGAAGCCTCGCTGGATCTGGGGGCCAAGCCGTTGAAAACCTTCTTCAGCGTGATCATGCCGTTAACCCGTGGCGGCATTATTGCCGGATCTATGCTGGTGTTTATCCCGGCGGTGGGGGAGTTTGTGATCCCGGAACTGCTCGGCGGGCCAGACAGCATCATGATTGGCCGTGTGCTTTGGCAGGAGTTCTTCAATAACCGTGACTGGCCGGTCGCCTCGGCGGTTGCTACCGTGATGCTGCTGCTGTTGATTGTACCTATTCTCTGGTTCCACAAGCACCAGAACAAGGAAATGGGAGGGCAGGGATGAATAACTTGCCGGTAGTGCGTTCACCGTGGCGCATAGCGATTCTGGTGGTTGGTTTCACCTTCCTGTACGCACCGATGCTGATGCTGGTGATCTATTCGTTCAACAGCTCCAAGCTGGTTACCGTCTGGGCGGGATGGTCATTGCGCTGGTATGTAGAACTGTTCCACGATTCGGCGATGATCAGTGCGGTTGGCTTGAGTTTGACCATTGCGGCGGCTTCCGCCACGGCGGCGGTGATCCTCGGCACCATTGCCGCGATGGTGATGGTGCGCTTTGGGCGTTTCCGGGGTTCGACCGGGTTTGCCTTTATGCTCACCGCACCGCTGGTTATGCCAGATGTGATCACCGGTTTGTCGCTGCTGCTGCTGTTTGTGGCTATGGGGCACACCTTTGGGTGGCCTTCTGAGCGCGGGATGTTCACCATCTGGTTGGCGCACGTCACCTTCTGTACCGCTTATGTGTCGGTCGTTATCAGTTCGCGTCTGCGAGAGTTGGATCGTTCGATCGAAGAGGCCGCGATGGATCTGGGCGCGACGCCGCTGAAAGTGTTTTCTGTGATCACCTTACCGATGATTGCCCCAGCGCTGATCTCGGGCTGGATGCTGGCGTTTACTCTCTCGTTGGACGATCTGGTGATTGCCAGCTTCGTGGCCGGGCCAGGGGCCACCACTTTGCCAATGCTGGTATTCTCCAGCGTGCGTATGGGGGTTAACCCGGAGATCAACGCCTTGGCGACGCTGATCTTGCTGGTGGTGGGGATCATCGGGTTTATCGCCTGGTGGTTTATGGCGCGGGCGGAAAAACAGCGCGCGCGCGAGCTGCAAAGGGCCGCTCGTGGCTGATGCTGTTGACGATTAATCGAGCCTCAAACGCCGCCTGACCGGGCGGCGTTTTATCTTCTCCTGTTTTGGTAAATAAGTTTTTGTCTGCGTTGGGTGGTACAATCTGCGCCCTCATTGGTCATCCTGATTTAACGGTTACTATTCATGTATTGCGCTTTGTACTCGGCGGGAACCTGCCGTTCCTGTCAGTGGCTGGAAAAGCCTTATCCTCAGCAACTGGAAGAAAAACAACATCATCTGCAATCCTTATTGGCGGATCGCGATGTCGCGCAGTGGTTGGAGCCGGTGACGGGTGAACAGAGTGCATTTCGCAACAAGGCGAAAATGGTGGTCAGCGGTAGCGTTGAGCGCCCGTTGCTTGGCATGTTGCACCGTGATGGCACACCGGTAGACCTGTGTGATTGTCCGTTGTATCCGGCCAGCTTTGCTCCGATTTTCGCGGTCTTGAAAGACTTTATCCCCCGCGCCGGATTAACGCCTTATAACGTGGCGCGCAAACGTGGCGAACTGAAATATTTACTACTGACGGAAAGCACCTTCAGCGGCGGCCTGATGCTGCGCTTTGTGCTGCGTTCTGACAGCAAGCTGGCGCAACTGCGTGCGGCCTTGCCTTGGTTACAAGAACAGTTGCCGCAGTTGAAGGTGATCTCCGCCAATATTCAGCCAGTACACATGGCGATCATGGAAGGCGAGCATGAAATCCCGCTGACCGAACAGCAGGCGCTGGAAGAGCGGTTCAACCAGGTGCCGTTATACATTCGCCCACAGAGCTTTTTTCAAACCAATCCACAGGTGGCTAGCCAGCTGTATGCCACCGCACGGGATTGGGTTCGGGCGCTGGGGATCGCCAGCATGTGGGATCTGTTCTGTGGCGTTGGTGGCTTCGGGTTACATTGCGCACAGCCGCAAACCAGGCTGACCGGCATTGAAATCAGTGCAGAGGCGATTGCCTGTGCCAAACAGTCGGCGCAAACTCTCGGCTTACAGCAGGTGGATTTTCAGGCGCTGGATTCGACCCGATTTGCTATCGCTGAGGGGGAGGTTCCTGAGTTGGTCTTGGTGAACCCGCCGCGCCGGGGGATTGGCAACGAGCTGTGTGATTATCTCAACCGCATGGCACCAGGCTATATTCTTTATTCCAGCTGTAATGCGTTAAGTATGGCGAAGGATTTGGCGATGCTGCCGGATTACCGCGTTGAACGCGTGCAGCTATTTGATATGTTCCCGCACACAGCCCATTACGAAGTGTTGACGCTGCTGGTCCGGAAATAACTGCCCCTCACCCTAACCCTCTCCCACAGGGAGAGGGGACCGATCGAGTGTGTTTCAAATAGTAGTGACTTGCCTTGAATGAGGGGGGATCGAGTTTGCTGAGATGAGCTCTTTACTTGCAAAAGAGCAGGGCTATCAGCTCCCTCTCCCCCCAGGAAGAGGGGACCGATCGAGTGTGTTTCAAATAGTAGTGACTTGCCTTGAATGAGGGGCGGTCGAGTTTGCTGAGATGAGCTCTTTACTTGCAAAAGAGCAAGGGCTATAAGCTCCCTCTCCCTGTGGGAGAGGGTTGGGGTGAGGGGATTACTGTGGGAACCACTTATCGTTGATCGCCTTGTAGGTCCCATCCGCCTTGATCGCGTCCAGTGCAGCATTCAGCTTGGCCAGTAGTGCCTGGTTATCCGGGCGCACGGCAATGCCCAGACCGGTACCAAAGTACTGCGCATCGGTTACGTGCTCGCCTACGGCGGCCAGTTCCGGGTTATTCTTCAGCCACTCATTAACCACCGCCGTGTCACCGAACACGCCATCAATACGGCCATTCTTCAGCTCCAACACGGCATTTTGGTAGCTGTCATAAGACACGGTGTTAATTTCCGGGTGCTTGTCCTGCATGTATTTTTGATGCGTGGTGCCGTTTTCCATCCCCAGCTTTTTGCCTTTCAAATCCGCCAGCGTAGCGAACTTGCCTTTCTGAGCAATGACAATGGCCGAGTTGGCATAATAGGGCTGGGTAAAGGTAACCTGCTTGCTACGCTCTGGCGTAATGTCCATGCCGGAAATCACCGCATCATATTTTTTGAATTTCAGCGCGGCGATCAGGCTGTCAAAGGCCTGGTTGGTAAAGGTGCAGTCGGCCTGCATCTGCTTGCACAAGGCCTTGGCCAAATCGATATCGAAACCGACGATCTGGTTATTGGCATCCAGAGATTCAAACGGCGGGTAGGTCGCTGAAGAGGCGAAACGGATGGTGTCGGCGGCGGCGTTAAAGGTGATCCCGGCGAGAATGGTGGCGGCAAGTAACAGCTTTTTCATCGGTACGGCTCCTGTCGTAAATTTGATTGTGGTCTCGCCACCTTTTTTTTCTAACAATGGCACAAGGGCATTGTGAGTGGCTATGCCGATAACAATGCCATTTAGTGAATTACTATGCAATATAAATGACTAGAAAATTATCTTTGGCCATAAAAAAGCCCTGCACATGGCAGGGCTAGTTCAGCGAGGTTTGGCTCAGTTACGCCGTTCAAACGCCAATGCACGGCGTTCAACCATACGCATCAGTAACGTCAGCAGGCCATTGACGCACAGGTACACAATGCCAGCGGCACCGAAGACCATCACGTCATAAGTCCGGCCATACATCAGTTGGCTGTAGCCCATCACTTCCATCAGGGTAATGGTATAGGCAAGCGAGGTACTCTTGAACACCAGAACCACTTCGTTGGAGTAGGATGACAAGGCACGTTTGAAGGCATATGGCAGCAGAATACGTAGCGTTTGCTTGCGTGACATGCCCAGTGCTTCACAGGATTGCCACTGGCCTGCCGGGATAGCGCGTACCGCCCCATGGAACAGCAGGGTGGTGTAGGCCGCACTGTTCAGTGCCAACGCAATCATCGCGCAGAGCCAGGGTTGCGAAAGCAAGTTCCACAACCAGGGATACTCACGGATCGCCGGGAACTGGCCAGGGCCGTAGTAAATCAGGAAGATCTGCACCAGCAACGGTGTACCAGTGAACAACGTAATGTACGCCTTCACCAACTGCGTTAGCACCGGGGTTTTTAACGTCAGGATCACCGTCAGCACCAGCGACATCAGCAAGGCAACAATCAGTGCGACGATCGTCAACGACAGGCTGGTATGCAAGCCTTTGATGATTTCGGGGATGAACTCAAGCATCAGGCTGGCCCCCGCTCAAAACGTGTGGTGCGCAGCTCGATCCGCTTAAGGATATACTGGCTCAGCAGGGTGATCACCAGATAGATTGCCGCGGCAATCACATACCAGGTAAACGGCTCCTGGGTGCGGGTGGCAATGCTTTTGGTCTGCAACATCAGATCGTTAACGCTAATCAACGACACCAGCGCGGTATCTTTCAGCAGCACCAGCCACTGGTTGCCCAGTCCCGGCAGCGCGTGACGCCACATTTGCGGCATGATCAAACGGAAGAAGATGGCTGTCTTGCTTAGCCCCAGAGCCTGGCCGGACTCCCATTGGCCCTGTGGCACCGCTTTCAGCGCCCCACGCAGCGTTTGCGACGCGTAGGCAGAATAGAGCAGGGCCAGGGCGATAACGCCGCACAGGAACGGGCTGACTTCGAAATTATCGATGGACAGTTGCACCGGTAGTTGGAACAGGCCGAAGTTCAGGACGAAGCCGTCGGACAGCATCATCAGCAACTGTGAAGAGCCGAAGTAGATAAACAGCACCACCAGAATTTCTGGCAAGCCGCGTAGCAGGGTCACCCAGGCGGTGCCGAGCCAACTGACCGCTTTCCAGCGGGATGATTCCCAGACGGCAAACAGCATCGCCAGGATCAGGCCGAGGACCAGGGCACAAACGGCAAGGCCGACGGTCATCCCGGCGGCGCTAGCTAAAGGTTGGATTTCATTCATGGATAATGATTACTGCTGGAACCATTTTTTGTAGATGGTTTCGTAAGTCCCATCCTGCTTGATTTTATCCAGGGCGGCGTTGAATTTGCCCTGCAGTTCGGTATTTTGCAGGCGCATGGCAATGCCCAGACCGCTACCGAAGTAGTCTTTATCCGTCACTTTATCGCCCACAGCGGCCAGCGCTGCGTTTTCTTTCAGCCACTCGTTAACCACGGCGGTATCACCGAACACCGCATCAACACGGCCATTTTTCAGATCCAGAATGGCATTCTGATAGCTGTCGTAACCCACGGTGGTGATTTCCGGGTGTTTATCGGTCAGGAATTTTTGGTGCGTGGTGCCGTTCTGCACGCCAACGCGTTTGCCTTTCAGCGCGGCCACGTCGGCCACTTTACCTTTCTCGGCAATAAACAGGGCCGAGTTATCGTAGTAAGGCTTGCTGAACAGCACCTGCTTTTCGCGCTCAGGGGTGATATCCATACCGGCCATCACGGCGTCGAAACGCTTGAACTTGAGGCTTGGGATCAGGCTGTCGAAGCCCTGGTTGGTAAAGGTACACTCAGCCTGCATCTCTTTACACAGAGCGTTGGCCAGATCGACGTCGAAGCCCTGGATCTTGTTATCCGCCGCGACAAATTCGAACGGAGGGTAGGAAGCTTCGGTAGCGAAACGGATAGTTTCGGCTGCTGAGGCAGAAACGCTGATGCCAGCCAGAACGGCGGCGATTAGTAGTTTTTTCATCGCAAACTCCCTGAGAACAGCAAATATCGCTATTAGTGTGATAAGTAATTGGCAAACTCTACGGTTTGCGGTTGTGCAAAGTGGCTGGCATCGCCCTGTTCGACGATATGGCCATTTTCCATATACACCACGCGGCTGGCGGTTTTACGCGCGACTTCAACCTCATGGGTGACGATCACCTGAGTAATACCGGTGCCCGCCAACTCGCGAATAATGCTGACGATCTGCGCGGTAATTTCCGGATCCAGCGCGGCCGTAGGCTCATCGAACAGCAGAACCTGAGGTTCCATCATCAGCGCACGGGCAATGGCTACGCGCTGTTGTTGGCCACCGGAGAGATGCAGTGGGAAACGATCGGCAAAATCGGTCAGGCGTAACCGGGTCAGCAACTTGTCGGCACGCGCCATCGCTTGTGCCTTGCTCAGGCCAAGTACGCGGCAGGGCGCTTCAATCAGGTTTTGCACCACGGTCAGATGTGGCCAGAGAATGTACTGCTGGAACACCATGCCCACGTTTTGGCGCAGTTCGCGGATGGATTTCTCCCCCGGTGACTGTTTAAAGTCGAACTGATTGCCCGCGATTTGCAGGTGGCCAGAGCGTGGCATTTCCAGCAGGTTAAGCACCCGCAGCAGCGAACTCTTACCTGCACCGCTTGGACCAAGCAGCACCAGAGTCTCACCGGCAGGGCAATCCAGTGTAATGTTAAACAGCGCCTGATGTGCGCCGTAAAAGCAGTTGATATCTTTTAGTTGAATACTCATGCGCTGAAATTGAATAGACATTGATGCCGGGAATGGTAACTTCCACAGAATACTTATGCAATCTTTGTGAGTTAAAATTTATTAGTGCGTCGCAGAATGACTAAATAATAGCAGAAGATACCGTGAGCGCTGGCTGAATGGCGGATTTGTCGCGCACACTGTGAGATAGCTAGCTATTTTTCTCAAGGTGATGGGGTTTTGAGCATTTCTGAGGGGGGAATTGGCAACCGGGAAGGTGATACACCCGGCTGCCATCTTGGTGTTACTGGTTCTCAAGGACCTGGCGCAGCGTACCGCTGGCGGCATGCGGCGGGATGTTGAGGAAGCGGATATCGTCAACTACCCAGCAGGTGCCTTCACGGACCATCAGCACTTCGTCTTGCCAGTTGATTGCACTGGCCCCCTCTTTCTGATGGGTCAGCTGTACACGTAGTGGGATGTTTTTGGCATCGGTGTTAGGAATGGTGGAAGCGCTAGCAACCGTTGCGCTGGTTGGCCCTTGGGCATTGCCAGAGAACAGATCGCCAGTGATGGTGTGTTTACCAGGGTGCTGGCCGGCACTGACCAGATCCTGATACAGCACCTGGCTCAGGTAAGGCTGCAACTGTGCCAGACGGCTGCTGTCCGGCAGTGCGGTGCTTGGGCCTTGCTGAATGCGCAGGTCATAGAATTTCTGGGCCACCGTATCCGGGCCACCCTCCACGCAGGCGCCAGTGCGAACGCCAACATCCTTAAAGGCCGGTTCGACGGTGGTACAGGCGCTTAAGAACAGGGCCAAGGGTAAAACAACAGCAAGCGTTTTTGTTTTCATCTCATAACCTTATGTAAAAGTCTCTCAACCATGAAGACCGAAAACCACGGGACCAGCCTACAGTATAAAGGCGTTTTTGGTCCTTGCATTGGTGCTGTGTGCCATTGTGCCACAGAACATCCGCTTAAATTAGCTGTCATAATGCAGCAATGATTTGATTTTATAAGGAGTTCTTGATGCAATTGTCCACTACTCACACCCTGGAAGGGTTTACCATCACAGAATATTGCGGTGTAGTTACCGGCGAGGCGATTCTGGGTGCCAATATTTTCCGTGATTTCTTTGCTGGCGTGCGTGATATCGTTGGTGGCCGTTCCGGTGCCTATGAGAAAGAGCTGCGCAAGGCGCGTCAGTTGGCCTTTCAGGAGCTGCAGGAGCAGGCCAAAGAACTGGGAGCTAACGCGGTAGTCGGCATCGATATCGATTATCAAACCGTAGGTAAAGATAGCACCATGCTGATGGTCAGCGTCAGTGGTACCGCGGTAAAAGTCAGCCGCTGACATTCACCGACAGGCGCACAACGCTGCTAAGCGGGTGCTGCATGCGGTGTCACCACGGTCAAATCATACCCTGATAACCCGGCAACGGTTTGATACAACTGCCGCCACACCCAATCTTGCAAGGGGCGGCGGTAGTCGGTCATTGATTAATTGATGTTACCTGCCATGCAGCAGCGCCCCTTATCTTAACCCACTTTGTGCTCTCCTTTTCTCACCGGCGGATGTTCCGGTGGCCGTTTAATCGGGTCGGTGTGATGTGCAAGCACTGGGGCCTGAGGTTGGTGGAGTTGCGGCGCTGGCACTCTCGGATGCACTGGTGGAGCTATTGCTGAATGCTCAACAGGTGGTGCATGAAAAACGGTTTGTTTTTCAGGAGCCACAGGCTGCTTGATAGGATTATTGACCAAGGCGTGCGGATGGTAACTCGGTGGCAGTGGCTGGGTGTTGGGCCTGCTAACCGATACCGGCTGATGTACCACTGGAGTCACATGGAAATTAGGCGCGGTCATAGGGACTTTGGCATGGGGCATGGTGGCGGCAGGCCCAAAGTGAGGCGCTGACAGGGGAGTGCCGTTTGATGACGGATGCGCCATCGCCGGTGTGGCAAAGTGTGGCAGTTGGCCGTTATTGACCTGCACCGGTGAGTTGTAGCGGTTATGGCTGTCGTAATGATTCACCGTATTGTAACGGTTAACGTTATTGTACTCATTAACGTTAACCACCGTGGTGTTATGAGGAACGTAGGGCTGGTTGTTATATATCACCGGCTGATATCTGCCATTGTCATGCCTGCCCCAGTGCACACCCCAGTCGTTCCAGCCGTGGTGGTGATCGTTGATTAACGCACCGAGCGCAATTCCGGCCCCAAAGCCGATGATGCCGGTAGCCAGCATCTCGCCGCCGCTGTAGCCAGCGGGGGCGGCGTAATGGTAACCAGGATAAACCGGTACTGGTTCGCCATAGGCTTCCCAAGGGTTGTAATAGGGCACATACAGGACATCCGGTTGGCTAGGCTCAATCACTATGGTTTGCGGCGGGGCCATGACCAGACTCTGCGGTGCGACATAGTCAGGGGGAACTGCAGAGACGACAACCCGCTGCTGCTGCGTATTTTTCAACGTCCCCTTGTGTGCAGCACGTTGGCGCATAACTTGAATAGCGTTCATAACGTCGGTGGGATCGTTGAGATAAGCGTTGCCCAGTTGTGTCGTCCAGGGAATATTTTTCGCCATCTGATCAATAATATCTGGGAATAGCACCAGGCTGCGAACGCTGTTGTCCCAAGGTTGAGCATCGGCCGCATTGCTCAACGCGGCAGGTTGCAGCCCCGGATGTTGCGCTAGCCAGTTATTGGCTGCGCTGATCTGATCGGGATACTCCGCACTAGCCAGCACCTGAGCCAGTAATTTATCCGGGAACAGCGCGATGGGGCTGACCAACTGGTAAAGTTGATCTGCACTCAATGGTGTGTAAGCCTGAGGTGCGGTTGCCGCAGGCATTGAAGGGGAAGTCGCTGGTGTTGTCGCAGCGGTGTTTTTTTGATCGCAACCACTCAGTGGTAACAGCGTGATGGCTACCAGACAGGCTAAAACGCTTGGCTTGAACATGATTGACTCCGCTTCTTGCATGCCGGTGATACTTTGAGGCTAACACGTCGGCAGTAACTTGGTGGCCGGGGGTAACACTCCCTTGCAAATCAGGGGAGACTGTCATGGTTTGTTGATTAACTGGGTGATTTGATACAGGTTAATCAAAGTCGGTTACATATGGCCGGGCTGGCCGATAGAAGATAAATACAGGGAGCAAGAGGTGAAAATCAGAGCAGGGATAGTGGCGCTTATGCTGCTGTCGGGGTGCCAAAGTTCTCAGCACAACACTGTTATCGATCGCGGTAGCTATCGGTTGGAAACCCTGCATCAGGCACCAGGGGCCGATCAGCGTATCCGCTTCCTGGTGATGCATTACACCGCAGAAGATTTTCACTCTTCGCTGAAAACGCTGACGGACGAACATGTCAGTGCCCATTACTTGCTGCCCGCCTATCCGCCGCTGCAGGGCGGCAAACCGGTTGCGTATCAACTGGTGCCCGAAGCGTTGCGAGCCTGGCATGCGGGTGCGAGCAACTGGCGTGGACGTACCAATTTGAACGATACCTCGATCGGCATTGAGATCGTCAACCGGGGCTTTACCCGTAACATGCTGGAGAAAGACTGGCAGCCCTATACGCCCGAGCAAGTTGCGTTACTGATCCAACTTAGCCGCGATATTGTGCAGCGTTACGCGCTGCAACCGACAGACGTGGTAGGGCACAGTGACATCGCCCCGCAGCGCAAGCAGGATCCTGGCCCACTCTTCCCATGGCAACAGCTGGCGCAGGCAGGCATTGGTGCCTGGCCGGATGAGCGGGAGGTGGAACGTTATCTGGCTGGTCGTGATATGCATGAGCCGGTGGTGATGGCATCGCTATTGGAAAAGCTAGCGCGCTACGGCTATGGCGTCGATCCCACATGGGATGCCAAGCAGCAGCGCAATCTGGTTGCGGCGTTTCAGATGCATTTCCGGCCCAGCGATTATCGCGGTGAGCCAGATGCGGAAAGTGAGGCGATTATTGAGGCGTTGCTAAGCAAATACGGAGCTATGCGCTAACGCCAAAAAATGCCCTCACCCTCCCACAGGGGACCGATCGAAGTGGGTTTGAAAATTCGGTGGTGCACTTTGGATGAGTGGGCGATCAAGTTTGCCGAGATTATCTCTTTACCGCCAAATGTGCAGGGACTATCAGCTCCCTCTCCGTGTGGTAGAGGGGACCGATCGAAGTGGGTTTGAAAATTCGGTGCTGCACTTTGGATGAGTAGGCGATCAAATTTGCTGAGATTATCGCTTTACCGACAAATGTGCAGGGACTATCAGCTCCCTCTCCCTGTGGGAGAGGGTTGGGGTGAGGGGCCGTTATAGCCCGTGCAGATTACCGTGTTCTTTCAACCAACGAGCCGTACGGCTAATGCCTTCCTCTAGCGAAACCTGTGGTTGATAACCCAGCTCCTGCTGTGCGCGAGTGGTGTTCAGCGTCAGATCGAAATTGAGCTTGGCGACGCTGTAATGGGTCAACACGGGCTCTTTATCGCTTTTACTGCCCAGTTTTTCCATGCCACGCGCCATCATATCCAGCATTGGGTAGGGCACTGAGCGGATGCGGCACTTCATGCCCAACTCATCGATCAACTGTTGCAGTACGGTGCGTAGCGTGCAGGCTTGCTGATTGGAGATATTGTAGGCCCGGCCAGAAGGAGTCTCTTCCTTCACGGTGGCCAGCCACATGGCGTGTACCGCATTATCCAGATAGGTCATATCGACCAGTGCATCCCCGCCACGTGGTAACAGCAGGCTACCGTAGTGTTTGATCATATGCAGCAGGCGCGGCAGCATGATTTTATCGTGTGGGCCAAATAGCCCCTGTGGGCGCAGGATAGTGAAATGGGTTTGCGGATTGGACAGCGCCAACTGTTGCACCACCTGTTCCCCGGCGGCCTTGCTGCGGGCAAACTCGTTGGCATAACGAACCGGGCGGAAGTCTTCATCCACATTGCGGTGATGGTGATAATCAAAGTAAATCGCTGGCGACGAAATATGAATGAATCGTTCCACACCGTAGGCCGCAGCCCATTCCCCCAAGCGGCGGGTAGCGCGGACGTTGGCCAGTTCGAAGGCTTCTTCCGTGCCCCATGGGGAAGTGAAACCGGAGCAGTGCCACAGCACGTCCACATCCGCCAACATGGCTTTGGCCTGCGAAGAGATCAGGTTGGTGAGATCGGCATGGATGAATTCGGCACCCATTTTTTCCAGCAGGCAACCCATAGCCTGATTGCGCCCGGTGGCACGTACTTTTATGCCTTGGCGGCGGAGATATTCAACGGCGTTACGGCCTAACCCACTGGTTGCACCGGTGACCAATACCTTCATAACTCACTCTGTTCTCACCAAAAATCAGGATGCTGAGGGCGTTTTAGCGCGCCCCAGCAAATAAGATGCCATTCTTTCGTGATTTTGTGCGCTATGCAATGAGAAAGGACCTAACCGAGGCAGCAAACTGTGCGGTTGATCGACAAATAGACTATTGAGGACGCTGGTTATCGTACTCTTCGGCCAATTGGGCAATCCGTTTGGCCATACCGCGGAAAATAAACAGGTGCGCGGGCATCATGACAAACCAGTATAACAGCCCACTGAAACCGGCAGGATGCCACCAGGCGCGCACATCGAGCTGGCGACGATCGCCCAGGTCTTTGATGCTGAAGGTCAGGCGGCCAAGCCCCGGTGCTTTCATCCCGAACATCAATGCCAACTGCCGTAATGGCTTCTTGGTGATCACTTTCCAGCCATCGACCAGATCGCCGACTTCCAGTGTGTCACGCTGCGGCCTGCCATAGACGACGCCGTTGCCGATCATATCGTCCATGCGGGCGCGGATTTGCCACAGGATGTTGGCGTAGAAGTATCCCTCTTTGCCGCCCAACTGCTGCACGACATGCCATAGCGCTTCACTCGAGGCCTGCGTATCCAGCTCACAGCCCGCATGTTTGGGATAGAACCCATAACCGGGGCGCCAGCGTGCTCGGGCTTCAGGATCGTAACCCCAGTCGGCAGAGTCGACTACCTCGTCTTCGCGGCGTAGCGTTTCCTTAACCGCCTCATCAAAGGTTTGTAGTGGCTGTGGGATCAAGGCTTGCAGCGGTTTGCCATCGGCAGGTAAGTCATGGTTCAGCCCCTGAATGAGCGCGCTGGCAATCGAGGTTGGCACAGAGGTGATCATGCTGATAAACCATACCGAGATAAAGCGTGTCGGCAGCGGCACCGGGATCAGCCAGCGCTTTTTGCCGCTGATCTTGATAAAGCGCTCGAACATGGTTTGGTAACTGATGTACTCCGGCCCGGCCACGTCAAAAATCCGGTTTTCCTGCGCCGGGTGTTGCAGTAGTCCGGTCAGGTAAGTGAGCAGGTTATCCAGTGCGACCGGGGACGATTTTGAGCGCACCCAACGCGGCGGCGTCAGGATTGGCAGGTTATAGACCATATCGCGCATGATCTCGAACGCGGCTGACCCTGGGCCAACCACGATGCTGGCGCGTAATTCGGTGACGGGAATGCCGCTTTGGCGCAGGATTTCACCGGTCAGCTTACGGGCGATGAGGTGAGGGGAGCTACTGCCCCCTGGTTGCAGTGCGCCAAGGAAAATAACCTGTTTAACGTTGGATCCTCGCAAGGCATCCCGCAGGTTCTCAGCCGCCTGGCGTTCCTTTTCGATAAAATCATCGCCATCGCCCATGCCGTGGATCAGGTAGTAAACGGCATCGATCTGCCATAGCGCCGCCGTTAGCGTTTCTGGACGGTAGACATCCACGTAGCGGCAGCTTACGTGCGGCCAGTTTTGCTCTTCCAACCATTCTATGCGGCGTGCTGCTGCGGTGATTTCGTGGCCCTGTTCGGTCAACCGGGGGATCAGGTGTTGGCCAATATAACCGCTGGCTCCAAGAACCAGAATACGTTGGGAGGTCATTGCGCTGCCTTAGTTTATTGATGTTAATGTGAGCGTAGCTTTACCCGTCGTCTTTCAAGCTGCGGCTTGAAATCCATAGGGCATAGAATGACAAATTAGCGGGCTAAATGCACTTTTTGTATGGGTATCAGTAGTTGCATCTGCACGGAGGGCGGTTCACACTACGCGGCGATCAAGCAACGAGCCCATGCCCGATGAAAATCAATTCCCTGTGTTATTTGCTGCTGCTAATTGCCCTGGCTGGCAGCCTGTGTTTTCCCGCTCCGCTGTGGACGTGGTTGCTGCTGGTAAACCTGCTGACCCTGCTGATCTACGGTGCCGATAAGCTGGCCGCCTGTAAAGGTTGGCAACGGGTGCCGGAAATTACCCTGCTGCTGTTCGGCGTGCTGGGCGGTTGGATAGGGGCCATTATCGGGCAACGACTGTTCCGCCATAAAACGCAGAAACAACCGTTCAAAACCTATTTTATCCTCAGCGTAGTGCTGAACCTGCTGCTGATACTGGCTGTGGGTTATTGGCTCTATGGCCGGATGGTGGTTTGAGTTACCGTAATGTGCACAATTAAACGGGCGCCGCATGCGCCGCCCGTTGTCCTCAATCTGCGTTAAGGTTTCTTCTCGCCGACTACCACTGGAGCATATTCAACCGGCACCCACGCATAGCCTTTACCTTCGACGCGCACGTGGCCCAGGCCAGGGAAAGGTAAGTGCGCTCCGCCAACCCACAGTTTGTTTTCAGCCGCATCGGCAAACACTTTCTGCCGGGTAGCGATCGCCTGTTTGGAGTCCGTGTCAAAGTCCACTGCGACTTCAGGTTTGGCAAACTGCAAAGAGTGGCTGTGGACGATATCCCCCCACAACAGCAGTTTCTGGCCGCCGGAGCTGAACAGATAAGAGGCATGCCCAGGCGTATGGCCCGGTGTCGCTATCACCTCCAGCCCTGGAAGTAACTGCTCCCCAGGGCTGTACAATTTCAGCTTGCCCTGTTCGGCATAAGGGGCCACGGCGTCTTGGGCCATCTTGAACATCGGCTGCGCGTTTTTGGGGGCTTTGAGCGCCATCTCTTTACTCAGCCAATAATCTCCATCGGCCTTGGAGGCATAGACGGTAGCGTTAGGGAAGGCAGCCTTGCCCTGATCGGTGATGCCGCAGGCGTGATCGGGGTGCAGATGCGTCAGCAATATCATATCAACCTGCTCTGGCTGATAACCCGCCGCACGCAGGTTGTTCTTGATCGCACCCAACGTCGGCCCAAAACACTGCGAGGTACCGGCATCAACCAGAACCAGATGCGTACCGGTATTCACCAGAAACGCATTAACCGCCGTCTGTATGCCTGACTTGCTGTCGGTAAACATGCGGGCGAACAACTTTTGCATATCCGGCTCGCTGACCCCATGGAACAACTTTGTCGCAAGATGGGTATAACCGTCGTATAGCGCCGTCACCTCCAGGTTACCCAACATCATGCGGTAATAGCCGGGAGCCTGCGTTTGCTGTTGGGCTGGCGCCGGGGCGGCGTTGGCTGGCAAGGTAAACATCATTCCACTGCTAACGAGGGTGAGAGCTAATAGCGTCTGGCGAAATTTATGACTCAAAGATGATATCCCTTCAGGTATTGGAACTAGGCTGAGATCGCGAGTTTGGCGAGAACCGGGAAGCGGGGCCTCCCGGTGTTACTGCAAAAAAGTTAGGCGTGCTGCTGCAAGAATTCCCGCCACAGATCGACTACTTTTTGCAGATCCTGGCGGCTAACGTTGAGATGCGTCAGGATACGGGTCAACGGCCCGGCACTGATCAACACGCCACGTTCACGCATCCAGGGGCCGAGTTTAGCCGCCAGCTCCGGGGATTGGCGCAGGTACAGCACGTTGGTTTGTGCGCCCGGATCGGCAATATCCACGCCAATGTCACGCAACTGCTGTTCGAGCCATTTGGCGTTGTCATGATCTTCTTTCAACCGCTCGACGTTGTGCTCCAGCGCATAGAGCCCGGCAGCCGCCAGAATACCAGCCTGGCGCATACCGCCACCGGTCATTTTGCGCCAGCGGTTGGCACGTTGAATAAACGCTTCGCTACCGCATAACAGCGAGCCAACCGGTGCACCCAGGCCTTTCGACAGACAAATGGTGAAGGTGTCGCAATACTGGGCAAGAGTTTTCAGCGGCACGTTAAGTGCCACCGCCGCGTTGAAAATGCGCGCGCCGTCAATGTGCAGAGCCAGCTTGTGTTCACGGGTGAACTGCCAGGCCTGTTGCAGATATTCCAGCGGCAGCACGCGGCCGCTGATGGTGTTTTCCAGGCTTAGCAGACGAGTCTTGGCGAAGTGAATATCATCAGGCTTGATGGCGGCGGCGACTTTATCTAACGGCAGCGTGCCATCGGGATTGGCTTCGATCGGCTGGGGCTGGATGCTGCCCAGCACGGCGGCACCACCGGCTTCATATTTGTAGTTATGCGCTTGCTGGCCAACGATATATTCCTCACCACGCTGGCAATGGCTCAGCAAGGCTACCAGGTTGGCCTGGGTACCGGTAGGCAGGAATAATGCCGCCTCTTTGCCAGAGAGTCTGACCGCTTCGGCCTGGAGGGCGTTGACGGTGGGATCATCTCCATACACGTCGTCGCCGACGTCAGCCTGCGCCATGGCGGTGCGCATCTCTGCGCTAGGTTGGGTAACGGTGTCACTGCGTAAATCGATAAGCATACGGATCCTTGGTAGCCGATGAGGAAGAGGCTTTCATCATAACCGGATTAGCGCAGGGCAAAAGCGGAAAATGCAGGGGACAACCAACTTGATTGCCCCCAGAAGCGATTAACGCAGCCAGTTGGTTTTAGCCAGTTCGACGACCTCATCACCCCGGCCGTTGATGATGGCGCGTAGCATATACAGGCTGAACCCTTTAGCCTGTTCGAATTTGATCTGCGGCGGCATCGCCAACTCTTGTTTGGCCGTGACCACGTCGAGCAAGGCCGGGCCAGGATGGGCCAGCATTTCCTGTAATGCCGCGTCCAGCTCGGAGGCCTTTTCTACCCGAATGCCTTTGATCCCTGCCGCATTGGCGATGGCGGCAAAGTCCGGGTTGTGCAGATCGGTGCCATCGGTAAGGTAGCCACCGGCCTTCATCTCCATTGCCACAAAGCCCAGCACGCTGTTATTGAATACCACCACCTTGACCGGCAGCTTCAACTGGGCCAGCGACAGAAAATCCCCCATCAGCATGGTAAAGCCACCGTCACCGCACATGGCGATCACCTGTTTATCCGGTTCGGTGGCCTGAGCACCCATCGCCTGCGGCATAGCGTTGGCCATTGAGCCATGGTTGAACGAACCGAGCAGGCGGCGTTTGCCGTTCATTTTCAAATACCGAGCTGCCCACACCGTCGGCGTGCCGACATCGCAGGTGAAGATGGCGTCATCCGTGGCTGAGTTGCTGATTTGCTGTGCCAGATATTGTGGGTGGATCGGCTGGTCATCGTTCGCCGTAGCCAACCCGTCGAGATCTTTACGCGCTTCCCGGTAATGCTCCAACGCCTTATCCAGGAACTTGCGGTCGCTCTTGGCTTGCAGCTGCGGCAGTAAGGCGCTGAGCGTCGTTTTGATATCGCCCATCAGCGCCATATTGACCGGGCAATGGGCACCGATGCTGCCGGGGTTGATATCGATCTGAATGATATTGGCATGGGTAGGATAAAACGCCCGATAAGGGAACTGAGTGCCTAGCAGCACCAGGGTATCCGCGTTCATCATGGCGTGATAGCCGGAGGAGAAACCGATCAGCCCGGTCATGCCGACGCTGTAAGGGTTATCCCATTCGATATGCTCTTTACCGCGTAGGGCGTGCACAATCGGGGCCTGCAGCAGTTCGGCCAGTTTGACGACTTCGTCATGCGATCCGGCGCAGCCGCTGCCGCACATCAGGGTGATGTTTTTGGCGCTGTTCAGCGTTTCTGCCAGTTTCTGCAGCTCGCTCATCGGTGGCTGCATCAATGGGTGCGCAGGCGTATGCCACACCATGCTGGCATCTTCTGGGGCCATTTGCAGTGCGACATCCCCCGGTAGCACAATCACCGAGACGCCACGGTTGAGGATCGCTTTGCGCATGGCGATCTCGAGTACTCGCGGCAACTGCTCAGGATTGGACACCAGCTCGCAGTAATGGCTGCATTCGCGGAACAGCTCTTGCGGGTGCGTCTCCTGAAAGTAGCCGCTGCCGATCTCGCTGGAAGGAATATGGGCGGCGATAGCCAGCACCGGGACGTGATTGCGGTGGCAATCGAACAGGCCGTTGATCAGGTGCAGGTTGCCGGGGCCGCAGGAGCCTGCGCAGACCGCCAGTTGGCCGGTGAGCTGCGCTTCGGCACCGGCGGCAAAGGCGGCGACCTCTTCGTGGCGGGTGCCCATCCAGGCGATGGTTCCCATCCGATGCAGGCTGTCACTCAGGCCGTTGAGCGAATCGCCGGTGACGCCCCAGATCCGTTTTACACCTGCTTGTTCCAGCGTTTTGGCGATCAGCGTGGCTACTGTTTGCTTCATAGTTCCTCCAGTCATTATCCAAAATGAGGGGTACTCGCCCGGTTAGAGGCAAACAGAAAGTGTAGAAGGGCATTAGGGGATACGCTTATCGATATGTGCCCCATCGGGAAGATGGGGCAAAGCTTCAGGCGAGGGTGACGTCACTTTGTAGCTGGCAACTACAGGCCAGCACGTAACCCTGTTCGATTTCCGCAGGGGTTAACGTCATGGTGCTGGTGGTGGTGTATTGGCCATCGATAATACGGGTTTTGCACGAGCCGCAAACGCCTGCACGGCAGGCGGCATTGACCGGTAACTTATGGGCTTCTAAAGCGGCGAGCAAGGTGCTGCCGACCGGCACGCGGAATTCACGCAGTGGCTGACCGATGCGCAATGTTAACTGTTCGCTTTTCCCATCATCCGGCTCCGCCGAGGTGTGGAACTGTTCCTGATGGAAGTTGGCAGCGGGTACGCCGAGCCCCAGGCAAAGCTGCTCAACCTGTTGCATGTAAGGGGCCGGGCCGCAGGTCATCACGGTACGTGAGGCGATATCCGGCGCGGCCTGTTGCAACACTTGCTCATTGATGCGGCCAGACAGGAAACCGGGCTGCGCATCCTGCTCTGCCATCAAGGTCAGTTGCAATTGTGGATGGGAGGAACATAACCGTTGCCACTGTTCGGCAAAAATGACATCGGCAGGAGTGCGGACGTTAAAGATCACTCGGATATCGCATTGCGGTTTGTTCACCACCAGCCAGCGGCACATAGACATGATCGGTGTGACGCCACAGCCGGCAGCCAGCATCAGGTAGCTATCGCTGGGGTGTTGCACGCAGCTGAATTCTCCCTGAGCGTCTGATAGCCAAAGTGTTTGGCCAGGTTTGACCTCTTGCGTCAGCCAGCGTGAGCCGAGGCCATCCGCCAGGCAACGCACGCTGATGCTGATAAAAGGACTCAGGCCGGGTGAAGAGGAGAGGGTATAGGCGCGCAGCGTATCTTCACTGTCGCTAATGCTGACTAACGCAAACTGACCGGGCTGATAAGGATAAAAGTCGTTATTGATCAGGTTCAGCGTCCAGACGTCGGCGGTTTCCTGTTGCAGGGAGTGCACCTGCATCGGGTTGGGGCAAAGTGGGCTGGGTTGGCTCATAGGGCACCTCACAACAAACGGGGCCGCCGCGATGGGCAGCCCCGGAACAACGGCCTTAGCCGAGAAGGGTTTGCATATCCTGCTCTACGGTGGTGACCGAACGCAGGCCGAATTTTTCATTCAGCACCGCCAACAGATTGTCGGTCAGGAACGCCGGGGCGCTTGGGCCGGTGACGATATTTTTCACCCCTAGCGACAGCAGCGTCAGCAGAATGACGATCGCTTTCTGCTCGAACCAAGACAGCACCAGGCTGAGCGGCAGATCGTTGACCGTGCCACCGACTTTCTCGGCGAGTTTGACTGCCAGCATTACGGCGGAATAGGCATCGTTACATTGGCCGACGTCCAGCAGGCGCGGTAGCCCTTCCAGCGTGCCGAAGTCCAGCTTGTTGAAGCGGTATTTACCGCACCCCAGCGTCATGATCAGGCAATCTTGCGGCACGCTGCGGGCAAAATCGGTGAAGTAGCTGCGTTCGTCACGGCTGCCGTCACAGCCACCCACCAGAAATACGTGGCGCAGTTTTTTCTGTACTACCAGATCAACCACGGTATCGGCGGCGCTGAGTAGTACCTGGCGGCCAAAACCGACGGTGATCAGTTGTTCGATTTCGCTGTAAGGGAAGCCAGCCAACTGTTGAGCTTGAGCGATCACGGTGCTGAAATCATCCCCTTCCAGATGGTTGACACCAGGCCAGCCAACGATGCTACGCGTCCAGATGCGATCGCCATAGTGGCCGACGTTCGGATCGATAATGCAGTTGGAGGTCATGACGATCGAACCCGGGAATTTGGCAAATTCGGTCTGCTGATTTTGCCAGCCGCTACCGTAGTTACCCACCAGGTGTGGGAATTTTTTCAGCTCTGGATAGCCATGGGCCGGTAACATTTCGCCGTGGGTATACACGTTGACGCCGGTGCCTGCGGTCTGTTCCAGCAGCAAGCGCAGATCTTTCAGGTCGTGTCCGGAGATCAGGATCGCCTTGCCCGCCACCGGGCGCACGTTGACCGTGGTCGGCTGTGGGTCGCCAAAGGCACTGGTTTCGCCGCGATCCAGAATAGCCATCACGCTGAAGTTCATTTTGCCGATGGCCATCGAGTTGTTCAGCAGGGTGTCCAAATCGCTCGGTTGGGTGCCCAGCCAGGCCATAAACGCGTGGTAATCAGCATAGATCTGGTTGTCGAACTGGCCCAGCACATGGGCATGTTCCATATAGGCGGCGGCCCCTTTCAGGCCGTACAGGCACAGCATCCGCAGGCCGTGGATATCGTCGCCTACCTCGGCCTTATCTTTATTGAGAGCAAACTGCGCGGCCTGTTGCAACAGCGCAGGCATATCGTTGCCAGCCAGTTGCAGCTGGGCCAGTGGGTGATCGACCCGCACACTGGCGTCGAGCAGGCGGCAGCGAACCGCCAGCGAGTCACGCAGGGCAATGGTGTCACGTGCATAGCCGATAATGCGTTCGGAATCGAAGTTAACGTTGGTCAGCGTAGAGAAGAAGGCGCGTGGGGAGAAACTGTCGACATCATGATCGATAATGCCCAACGCGCGCGCCTGCAAGGCCCAGGCAGAGAGCCCTTGCAGCGCCGCTATCAACAGATCCTGCAGGTCGGAGGTTTCTGCCGTTTTGCCGCACATCCCTTGAGCGTAAGAGCAGCCGTTACCTGCCGGTGTCCGGATGGTTTGTTCACATTGCACACAGAACATAATCGCTTCCTTTTTTAAAGTTGCATTTATAATGCCTGTTTTGAAGCATAGATCGACGGTGCAACCTTAAAAAGGCTTTTGTGATACAACTTTAACAAAGTTTGATTTAGAACAAGTTGGCGTGCGGATGGGAATTATTACGCTTTGACTAACAGGCGCGGCGAGCCGCGCCCGTAGGCGTCAGGAGAACAGGGCGATTAATACCGGAGCCAACAGGCTCAGCAAGAATCCGTGCACGATGGCGGGAGGCACCATTTCTATCCCGCCGCTGCGTTGCAGAACCGGCAGTGTGAAATCCATCGAAGTGGCACCGCATAAACCCAATGCAGAGGAGCGGCTACGACGCACCAGCGTAGGGAGCAGCATTATTGCCACCAGCTCACGGGCCAGATCGTTGAAGAAGGCGGCGCTGCCCATTACCGGGCCATAGGCGTCGGTGATCAGGATGCCGGAAAGGGAGTACCAGCCAAACCCCGAAGCCATCGCCAAACCGGCTTTCAGCGGCAAACCCAACAGCAGTGCGGCCACTGCACCACCCGCCAGCGAACTGACCGCCACCACCAGGGCGACCATCATGCCACGGCGATTGAGGGCAATCTGGCGCAGCGTCATCCCACTGTTGCGTAACTGTGCCCCCACCAGAAGCAGCAGAAACAGCAGGGCGTATTCACTGCCTTGACCCGCAAATTGCAGCCAGTGCCACTGGGTGAGGCCCAAGGCAAAGCCCACCACCACCACCCCACAGAGCTTCAGGGATTCCAATGCCATATGCAGGCGTGAGGGCAACGTTTCTTGCTTGTGAGTACTGTGCCAAGGGCGGCGGCGTTCAAACAAAGATAACCACAGGAGATTGGCGCAGAAAATGCACAGAAAAAACACCAGGGTGTACTGAAAGATCAGCATCAGGTTGCTGCTGAGGTTTTCCAGGAATGCCAGGCTGATCCCCATAATGAACAGGATCACATACACCATCCAGCTCAGCAGGCGGTTAATGGCCCGGATCAGGGTGACGCTACGCAAGGGGACAAGATAACCGACAATCAGCGGTATCAAAATAATCAGCAGTCCTGAGTACATGTGAAACAAGCGTCCTTTAATCTGGAGGAAGTGCGGCAAACCTAACACGCTAACCAAAATGGGCTAAGGAGTAAAGTCGCGTATTTACGTGGTTTGCAGCACGCTGTAGCAATGTCTGCTTGACCTGTAATGGCTTTATTGCTCATCCTCAAGGTATCAGGCGAATAAAGGAGTCAGCAGATGTACCTGGAGCGTATTGAGATTGTAGGATTCCGCGGTATCAACCGGCTTTCACTGACGCTGGATGATAATACCGTGCTACTCGGAGAAAATGCCTGGGGCAAGTCCAGCCTGCTGGACGCCATGACCTTTTTGCTGGCCCCCGAACAGACGCTGTATCGTTTTGAAGCCAAAGATTTCTACTTCCCACCTGGCGACGAGGCGGCCAAAGATCGTCATTTGCAGATCATCTTCACCTTTTGTGAAAAGGATACCGGCCATGCGCATCTGCCGCGCTATCGCCATCTTTCGCCGCTGTGGTCGAAGGGGGAAGATAACCTGGGCCGCATTCACTATTGCTGCGAAGGAGAACTAGACGATGATGGCACGGTATGCACCTGGCGGCGTTTTCTTGATGCCGATGGCAACGCCTTGCACTTGCACCATATCGATCAACTGGTACACGCCCTGATCCGTATTCATCCGGTGCTGCGGCTGCGTGATGCACGTTTTATCCGCCGTCTGCGGCCCAGCTCACTCAGCGATCGCCTCCCTGCCGATAACGAAGCCCTGGCACAGCAGTTGGATCAACTGACGCGTGAACTGGTGCGTAACCCGCAAAAGTTGACGAACTCCGAACTGCGGCAGGGGCTAGCGGCGATGCAGCAGTTGCTTGAACACTATTTTGCCGAGCAAGGTTCGCAGGTTGCCGGGCCTCGCCGCCATCGTCAGCCGCCGGAACAGCAGGCGTGGCGTTCGTTGGACAGCATCAACCGCATGATTGCAGAACCTAACAGCCGCAGCATGCGATTGATCCTGTTGGGGATGTTTTCTACGTTGCTGCAGGCCAAGGGCAACGTAAAACTCGATCCCCATGCCCGGCCATTATTACTGGTTGAAGACCCGGAAACGCGCCT
Source organism: Serratia sp. J2 (assembly GCF_046269175.1). Lineage (NCBI taxonomy): Bacteria > Pseudomonadati > Pseudomonadota > Gammaproteobacteria > Enterobacterales > Yersiniaceae > Serratia > Serratia sp. J2. The sequence goes on along the minus strand of NZ_JBKABN010000006.1, from coordinate 32,032 downwards.
GCATCCCATCATGCTGTCGGTAGCCTGGGGGTTGCTCAACCAGATGCCGTTGCAGCGTATTACCACCACCAACTCCAGCGAACTGGTGTCGCTAGTGCCGGTGGAGCATATTTGCCGCTTGGTGCGCGAATCGGCCCGGGTTGCTACCTATCGCCTTGGGCCAAAGGGGCTAAGTGCCGAGGACGGGCGGCGCATTGCGTTCCATATTCGCTTTAACCGGCCGTCCTCGCTGTTTGCCCGTTGCTGGCTGCTGGTGGAAGGGGAAACCGAGGTCTGGCTGCTCAACGAACTGGCGCGCCAGTGTGGCTATCGTTTTGAGTCCGAAGGCGTGCGAGTGATCGAGTTTGCCCAATGTGGGCTGAAACCCTTGCTGAAGTTTGCCCGGCGCATGGGCATTCAATGGCACGCCCTGGTAGATGGTGACGAAGCGGGGAAGAAATATGCCAATGCCGTACGCAGCATGCTGGATAATCACGAAGATAACGAGCGCGATCGTTTAACCGTGCTACCTGCGCCGGATATGGAGCATTTCATGTATCGGGAGGGATTCAGCTCGGTCTATCACCGGGTGGCTTCGGTACCGCTAAAGGTACAGATGCCGGTGCGTAAGGTGATCATCAAAGCGGTGCATCACACTTCAAAACCCGATCTGGCGATTGAGGTGGCCATGCAGGCCGGGGCGTGGGGCACCGACTCGGTGCCACCGTTGTTGAAGAAAATGTTCTCCCGCGTGATGTGGCTGGCGCGGGGCCGGGCGGATTAAGAAAAGTGTTTGCTGATCCCCTGTTGGAGCTCATCCAGTAACTGGTAACGGCGGCGATATTCCGCGCGTTTTTTGCTGGCGATGGTTTCCATCGGCTTGCGGCCAATGCGCTCGGGTAACAGGAAATAGCCGTTATCGAGTTGCTTGCCGCCCATGGAAAGCCAGAACTGATCGTAATCAGCATGCAACTGGCTTTTCTTTTTGTGGTGGTAGCGCCAGTTTTGGTAAATATGGGTGGTGTTGCCTACCGCGATCAACTGCCGGATACCCAACTGTTGGGCCAGGTGGCAAATGCCTTCCAACACCAGGCGTTTTGGAAACAGGCCGTGGCAGGCTTTGGTCGTATTCTGGATCTCAGCGTGCGGCACCGTGGAATTGGCGCCTTGCATACCGCCGATAAATAACGTGGGTTGTTGCTGGTAAATCATCAAGGTGAAGGTCATTTCAGCCAGCATGATCCCTTGGCTATTGCGCAACAGCAGGGTTGTTTCACCCTCTTTATTCAAATGGTCCAGAGAGGCCAGTTGCAGGCAGATGTGCTCACCATTTTTGTCCTGTGCGCGGCTCAAGGTAAAGGGATTGCTACCCAGTTGCCCGAGGTGCATCTTCAGCGGCATGCGTTGGGCGAGCAGATCGTAGTGATCGCGCAGGGCAAACAGACGGTCGATGCGGCTCATGTTATTCGCCAGATAGGGGCGATGCAGCTTGCAGGGCAGATTGGGCTGCGCGCTTAAAATCTCATCCAGCAGCGGGTTGGCGGCCAGCGTATTGAGCAGGCTACGAGTCGTGGGCCAGCAGAGTAGCGAACGGCCAAGAAACTTAAGGCGGAATGACGTTTTTTTCCAGGCATTGCTGGGCACTTTCTCGCCGTTGATCAGTGCCGTCATCAGTTGGCTGGCCGGTTTGGCCGATATGAGTGGATAGCTGAGCTGAGACATGATGAAATCCTGGTTTGTGTCTAAATGACTATTTCATCAAGGCTTCACTAAACAGGAGTTCAATACGGCATGGCAAAACTGTGTTGCTCGAAATACGTTGAGCCTGGGTTTAGTTATCGGAAACGCAACATGCTAATTTACTTGGGTTGCCATGGTTGGCAGCCTGAGAATGACAGGAAATAGGTAGGAACAAACATTGACGTGGTTATTCAAAAGTAAGAAACGCGGGTTGCTGGTGTGTGCCGTTCTGGTGGTGCTTGCCGCTGTGGCTTATTGGCACTTTAGCCATCCGGCCCCGGTGGAGTTTAAAACCGTCAAGGTCGTTAAACGCGATCTTGAGCAAAGCGTATTGGCAACCGGCCAACTGGACGCGGTGCGTAAGGTTGATGTGGGGGCTCAGGTCAGCGGACAGTTGGAGAGCCTGAAGGTCGAGATTGGCGATAAGGTGCAAAAAGGCCAACTGCTCGGCATTATCGATCCCCAGCAGGCGCAAAACAGCATTCGCGAAAGCGAAGCGACGCTGCAGCAACTGCAAGCCCAGCTGCAACAGGCTTTGGCAGAGCAGCAACTGGCTGAGGTCACCTTGCAGCGTAACCGCGAACTGGCCAAGGTGCAGGCGGTATCGCGCCAGGATCTGGATCAATTCGCCACCAATCTGGCGGTGAAAAAGGCGCAGGTTGCGACCACCAGAGCGGAGATTGCCAAAAATCAGGCCAGCCTGGATACCGCCAAGATCAATCTGGCCTATACCCGTATTGAAGCGCCGATGGACGGCGATGTGGTACAGATCACCACCTTGCAGGGCCAGACGGTGATCGCCGCGCAGCAAGCGCCCAACATTCTGACGTTGGCAGACATGAGTACCATGCTGGTGAAGGCCCAGGTTTCCGAGGCGGACGTGATCCACCTCAAACCGGGGCTGAAAGCCTGGTTTACCGTGCTGGGGGATCCGAGCAAACGTTTTGACGGCGCGCTGAAAGACATTCAGCCCACGCCAGAGAAGGTCAACAACGCCATTTTCTATTACGCGCGTTTCGAAGTGCCAAACCCACAGGGCTTGCTGCGTCTGCAAATGACCGCGCAGGTGCATATTCAGCTGGCTGGCGTCAGCGATGCGCTGGTGATCCCGCTGGCGGCATTGGGGGATCAGATCGCCGATAACCGCTACCACATTTCGGTGCTGAAACAGGGCAAGGAAGAGAAGCGGGAAGTCACGATCGGCATTCGCAACAATGTGGATGTGCAGATTGTCAGCGGGTTGCAAGCCGGTGAAGAAGTGATTGTCAGCCGCGGCGGCGCGGAGGCCAGCTGATGACGGCACTGTTAGAACTGAGTGATATCCGGCGCAGCTACCTCTCCGGCGATCAGACCATAGACGTGCTGAAAAATGTCAGTCTGCGCATTGATGCCGGTGAGATGGTGGCGATTATGGGGGCTTCCGGCTCCGGTAAATCGACGCTGATGAACATTCTCGGCTGCCTGGACAAGCCCAGCGCCGGGACTTACCGCGTGGCCGGGCAGGATGTGGCAACGCTTGATGGCGATGCGCTGGCCCAACTGCGGCGCGAGCATTTTGGCTTTATCTTCCAGCGCTACCATCTGCTACCCCATCTGAGTGCGGCGCATAACGTGGAGGTGCCTGCGGTTTATGCCGGGCTGGGCAAGGCAGCACGGCGCGAAAGGGCGGCGGCTTTGTTGCAACGTCTGGGGCTGGGGGAACGTATCAACTACCGGCCAAGCCAGCTTTCTGGGGGGCAGCAGCAGCGCGTCAGTATTGCGCGGGCTTTGATGAACGGTGGCCAGGTGATCCTGGCGGATGAACCAACCGGTGCGCTTGACAGCCATTCCGGTGAAGAGGTGATGACGATCCTCAAGCAACTGCGCGAGCAGGGGCACACCGTGATTATCGTCACGCACGATCCAGCGGTAGCACAACAGGCAGAGCGGATTATCGAGATCCGGGACGGTGAAATCATCGCCGATTCTCGGCCACAGGCGCAGGGTAACCCGCAGGCCAAAATGCTGGATATGGCCACGCCAGCGCCTTCCTGGCAGCAGGTAGCGGGTCGTTTCCGTGAGGCGTTGGTGATGGCTTGGCGTGCTATGGCAGCCAACAAGATGCGCACGGCGTTAACCATGTTGGGGATCATCATCGGCATTGCCTCGGTGGTCTCGATCCTGGTGATCGGCGACGCCGCCAAGCAGATGATCCTGGCAGACATCAAATCCATCGGCACCAACACCGTAGACATCTATCCCGGCAAAGACTTTGGAGACGATGATCCCAGCTTCCGCCAGGCGTTGAAATATGGCGATCTAGGCGCGTTGCGTGAACAGCCCTATGTCAGTGCGCTTTCGCCGAATATCAGCAGCAGCATGCGGCTGCGGTTTGGCAATATTGATGTGGCCGCCAACGTCGCGGGCGTCAGTGAACAATATTTTCGAGTATACGGCATGGCGCTTTCTCAGGGGGTTGGTATCGATGCCCAACAGGTGCAATCTCAGGCACAGGTGGTGGTGATCGACGCCAATACCCAGCGGCGGCTGTTCCCGCATAAAAAAAACGTGGTGGGTGAGGTGATCCTGATCGGCAATATGCCAGCCACGGTAGTGGGTGTGGCGCAGGAAAAACAGTCGATGTTCGGCAGCAGCAAGGCGCTTAGCGTATGGGTGCCCTATAGCACGATGGCCAATCGCCTGATGGGCAACGACTATTTTGACTCGATCACCGTGCGTATTCGTGAAGGCTATAACAGCCAGGAAGCGGAACAGCAGTTGACGCGGTTGCTGACGCTGCGCCACGGCAAGAAAGACTTCTTTACCTACAACATGGATAGCCTGGTGCAAACGGCGGAGAAAACCACCCGTACACTGCAACTGTTCCTGACCCTGGTGGCGGTGATTTCGCTGGTGGTGGGCGGGATTGGGGTGATGAATATCATGCTGGTCTCGGTAACGGAAAGGACGCGTGAAATCGGCATTCGCATGGCGGTGGGCGCGCGCTCTGGCGATGTCCTGCAACAGTTCCTGATCGAGGCGGTGCTGGTCTGCCTGGTGGGGGGCGCGTTGGGGATAGCGCTGTCGTTCGCGATTGGCCTGTTGGTGCAATTGGCGATGCCGGGCTGGCAGATCAGCTTCCCGCCGGTGGCCTTGCTGAGTGCGTTCTTGTGTTCCACCGGTATAGGCGTGGTGTTCGGCTATCTGCCAGCACGTAGCGCTGCGCGGTTGAATCCGATTGACGCCTTGGCGCGTGAGTAACAGCAAAAATAAAATGCCAGTCGTACGGCGGCTGGCATTTTGAGTTGGCAGTGCAGAAGTGGCTGAAGGGGCGCGTTTAGGCCATTGCCTCGCTTTCCAGCGGCATAATCAGGCTCGCGTGGTTTCCTTTCGGCCCTTGATGTACGTCGAACCTGACCTGCTGGCCCGCTTTCAACGTTCGGTAGCCATCCATTTTAATTGTTGAATAATGCGCGAAGATATCTTCACCGCCGCCTTCCGGGCAGATAAAGCCGAACCCTTTGGCGTTATTGAACCATTTAACAGTACCCGTCTCCATGCTGCTACATCCCTCGCAATGCTATTTTTAAAATGAGATGAATAACTGATCCAGGTGAGTTCCAACTGGTCAAAAGACCAACAACTCACAAAATTACACTCTAGAGCAAATGATCAACACGTCAAGGGATCGGCCAATGCCCGTGTCGGGCAGTTCACTAAAGTTTGAAGTAGTTAACGCTATTGATATGGTTTGGTAACAAATTGTGGCTGCGATAGGGGCGATTAATCGCGTTGTGCTGCGGCACGTTAACCGCGAAGATGGTAAAATAGTCTTGATACTCCCGTTTGAATAACCCGAACATGGCCCCATATACTGAGGCATGGCAGAGAAGATGAGCAGCAATGGGCAATAGCAACGATTGGCTAAATATTGAACACTTGGCCGAAGAAAAACAAATCGATGCGGTAAAACCGCCGTCAATGTATAAAGTTATACTTAACAACGACGATTACACACCGATGGAATTTGTGATTGACGTTCTGCAAAAGTTCTTTTCTTATGATATTGAACGTGCAACGCAACTGATGCTCACGGTCCACTATCAAGGCAAGGCGATCTGCGGTGTTTTCACCGCCGAGGTTGCGGAAACCAAGGTGGTCCATGTGAACCGTTACGCAAGGGAGAATGAGCATCCGTTGCTCTGTACGCTGGAAAAAGCCTGAAAAGGCAATCTATTGGGGAGGTGCCTATGCTCAATCAAGAATTGGAACTCAGTCTCAACATGGCTTTCGCCAGAGCGCGCGAGCACAGACATGAGTTTATGACCGTGGAGCACCTGTTGCTGGCGTTACTCAGCAACCCTGCCGCGCGCGAAGCGCTCGAGGCTTGTACGGTGGATCTGGCCGCGTTACGCCAGGAGCTGGAAGCCTTTATCGAACAAACCACACCAACGCTGCCCACCAGCGAAGAGGAGCGCGACACCCAGCCGACGCTCAGCTTCCAGCGTGTACTGCAGCGTGCGGTATTCCACGTGCAGTCCTCCGGCCGGAGCGAAGTGAGCGGTGCCAACGTGTTGGTGGCGATCTTCAGCGAACAGGAGTCCCAGGCGGCATACCTGCTGCGTAAACACGACGTCAGCCGTCTGGACGTGGTGAACTTCATTTCACATGGTACACGTAAAGATGAGCCGGGCCAGGCACCTAATGCGGAAAACCCGGTAAACGAAGAGCAGCCTGGAGGGGAAGACCGTATGGAAAACTTCACCACCAACCTCAACCAACTGGCCCGCGTCGGCGGTATTGATCCGCTGATTGGCCGTGACCGTGAACTGGAGCGCGCCATTCAGGTGCTGTGCCGCCGCCGTAAAAACAACCCGCTGCTGGTGGGGGAATCTGGCGTAGGTAAAACCGCCATTGCCGAAGGGCTGGCGTGGAGGATCGTGCAGGGCGACGTGCCAGAGGTGATGGCAGACTGCACGCTCTACTCGCTGGACATCGGCTCATTGCTGGCAGGCACCAAATACCGTGGCGACTTTGAGAAGCGCTTCAAGGCGCTGCTCAAACAGCTGGAGCAGGATAAGAACAGCATCCTGTTTATCGACGAAATTCACACCATCATCGGTGCCGGTGCGGCTTCCGGTGGGCAAGTGGATGCCGCCAACCTGATCAAACCGCTGCTGTCGAGCGGCAAGATCCGGGTGATTGGTTCCACCACCTATCAGGAGTTCAGTAATATTTTCGAAAAAGACCGTGCGCTGGCGCGTCGCTTCCAGAAAATAGACATTACCGAGCCGACGCCGGAAGAGACCATTCAGATCATCAACGGTCTGAAAACCAAGTACGAAGCGCACCATGACGTGCGTTACACCGCTAAAGCGGTACGTGCTGCGGTAGAACTGTCGGTGAAATACATCAACGACCGCCATCTGCCGGACAAGGCGATCGATGTGATCGATGAGGCTGGTGCGCGTAGCCGGTTGCTGCCGGTGAACAAGCGTAAGAAAACGGTCAACGTGGCGGATATCGAATCCGTGGTCGCACGCATTGCGCGTATCCCGGAAAAAACCGTCTCCGCCAGCGATCGAGACGTGCTGAGAAGCCTGAGCGACCGCCTGAAAATGCTGGTGTTTGGCCAGGATCCGGCCATTGAGGCGCTGACCGAAGCGATCAAGATGAGCCGTGCCGGTCTGGGCCAGGATCGCAAGCCGGTGGGCTCCTTCCTGTTCGCCGGGCCGACCGGGGTAGGGAAAACCGAGGTTACCGTGCAGCTGGCGAAGGCGCTGGATATCGAATTGCTTCGGTTTGATATGTCCGAATATATGGAACGTCATACCGTCAGCCGTCTGATTGGCGCGCCTCCGGGCTACGTCGGTTACGATCAGGGCGGCCTGCTGACCGATGCGGTGATCAAACATCCGCACGCGGTGGTCCTGCTGGATGAAATCGAGAAAGCGCACCCGGACGTGTTCAACCTGCTGTTGCAGGTGATGGACAACGGGACGCTGACCGATAACAACGGCCGTAAAGCAGACTTCCGTAACGTGATCCTGGTGATGACCACCAACGCCGGGGTACGTGAAACCGAACGCAAATCAATTGGCCTGATCGAACAGGACAACAGCATCGACGCGATGGACGAGATCAAGAAGGTGTTTACGCCAGAATTCCGTAACCGTCTGGACAACGTCATCTGGTTCAACCATCTGTCTCCTGCGGTGATCCAGCAGGTGGTCGACAAGTTTATCGTCGAACTGCAGGCACAGCTGGATGCGAAGGGCGTGTCGATGGAAGTGAGCGACGAAGCGCGTGACTGGCTGTCGGTGAAAGGCTATGACCGTGCAATGGGCGCTCGTCCAATGGCGCGTGTGATGCAGGAAAGCCTGAAAAAACCGCTGGCCAACGAACTGCTGTTTGGCTCTCTGGTTGACGGCGGCTCGGTGAAAGTCGAGCTGGATGCAGACAAGAAACAGCTGACTTACCACTTCCTCAGCGCCCAGAAGCGTAAAGCGGATGAAGGTGCGGTGCACTAAGCGGTAGACAGGTAACGAAAAAGCGATGCCTTGGCATCGCTTTTTTTATACGTGAATTTCACGGACTGCTGTGAGGGCGCCGTATGCCGTTAAAAGGGCGTAGCGGTCGAACGGAATATGTCGCCCTTATAAAATGAGTGAGCCCTCTCAGTTTACCTGCGCCAATACAACTCGGTGGAGAACGTTGCTGCGGCGGTAAACGGAAAGGGCTCTTTTGAGGGATCACATCCTCGGTGTCGCCAATGGTTGGCGACGGGTGAGCCGATTAACGGCTACGGAAGACAATGCGGCCTTTGCTCAGGTCGTACGGGGTCAGCTCTACAGTGACTTTGTCACCCGTCAGGATGCGGATATAGTTTTTGCGCATTTTACCGGAGATATGAGCGGTAACCACGTGCCCGTTTTCCAATTCAACACGGAACATGGTGTTCGGCAGCGTATCAAGAACGGTGCCCTGCATTTCAATATTGTCTTCTTTGGCCATCGAATCCTCTAGGTGTAACTACCTTAGTTTTTAACCGGCAAGATAATGCCGAAAAACCCACATTATGTAAAGGAGTGTCGGTGAACAATGCACCGATTCCACAAAATTAGTCAGTTTGGGAGGGCAGTTCAACCAGCTGTGGGGGTATGACTTGCGCTGTCCAGCATTCCGGCGCTAACACCCTGCGCTGAAGGTTGCTCAACTGCTGCAAAAATTGGCGGCGGGGAATTTCTCTCGCTCCAAGCCGGGCAGTGTGAGCGTTAAGCACCTGACAGTCAACCAATTCTCCTCCATAACCGGCAAAATGGCGGCAAAACGCCCATAAAGCACACTTTGATGCGTTGGTGGTGCGGCTAAACATTGATTCACCGCAGAACAGCGCTCCCTGGGCGACACCGTACAGGCCGCCGACCAGCTCTTCTCCCTGCCACACCTCAACGGAATGGGCGTGACCAAGGCGATGCAATTGTAAATAGGCTTGCTGCACCTCCTCGCCGATCCAGGTGCCTTCATCGGGGCGGTATGAGCATGCGGCGATCACGGCGGCAAAATCGTGATTGAGGGTAATGCGGAACGGCGGGTTGCGCAGGAATCGCTTGAAGCTGCGGCTGACATGGTATTCCGTTGGGAACAGCACCGCCCGTGGATCCGGAGACCACCAGAGGATGGCCTCCCCAGGCGAATACCAGGGGAAGATCCCGCGCTCATAGGCTGCCAGCAACCGCACAGGTGTCAAATCGCCACCGATGGCCAGCAGTCCGTTAGGATCGTGCAGGGCGGCCTCTGGTGAGGGAAACGCTACAGACTGCGATGACAGCTTAACAATGCGCATAAAACCTCTTAGCGTCGCCTACAGGCGGTTTTACAGCGATACATTACTGATACGTTGGCGGAATTGGGCGTAACGGCCAGGCTGGCGCATCAGCGCTGCGTGGCTACCTTGTTCCACGATACTGCCGCCATCCATCACACAGATGCGATCGAAATGCTCCAGCCCATAGAGTCTGTGAGTCACCAGAATTAACGTCTTGCCGCGGCAATGCTGACGCAGCAGGGCCAGGATCTGTTGCTCAGTCTCGGCATCCAGCCCTTCGGTTGGCTCATCCAGCAGTAATAGCGGGGCTCGATGCAGCAGGGCTCGGGCAATGCCCAGACGGCGTTGCTCACCACCGGAAAGCTGGCGGCCACCTTCACCCAGCCAGGCATTCAGCCCCTCATTTTCCAGCAGCTTATCCAGACCGACTTGTTGCAGTGCGAGGTTTAAGTCCTCATCGCTGGCCGCAGGTGCGGCGATACGCAAGTTTTCACGCAGGGTACTGCTGAAGATATGTACCCGTTGGCTCACTACCGTAGCCATGGCGCGCAGCGTAGCTTCATCATAGCTAGCCAATGGTTGGTCGTTGAGCAGGATTTGGCCGCTGTCAGCATTCCAGGCGCGGGTCAGTAATTGCAATAGGGTCGATTTACCACAGCCGGTACGGCCCAACAGCGCGATGTGCTCACCAGCGGCGATGTTCAGCGTCACGTTGTTCAACACCGGCAGCGGCTGGTCGGGATAGGTGAAGGACACCTCGCTCAGTTGCAGCTCTGCGCCCGGTTGTGAGGCTGGACCGCTGGCAGGGAAGGTGACTTCCGGTTGCTGATCGATGATCTGCTTGACCCGGGTTGCCGAAGCGATCACCTGGCCCAGATGTTGGAACGCGGCGGCGACGGGCATCATGGCTTCAAAAGAGGCCAGGGCGGCAAAGGCAAACAAGGCAATCAGGGCCCCGGGTTGGGTATCGCCACCGATCCCCGCAGCGGCAAGCCACATCAATAGCGTGACGGTGAGGCCACTTGCCAGGATCATCAGCGCCTGAGCAATCCCCCCTAGCGAAGCCTGTTGCCATTGACGGCTCTGCCAGCGTTGTTCGGTCGCGTTGAGCTTATGCCGGAAACCGTCCAGCGCGCCAAACACCACCAGTTCGGCCTGCCCCTGGAGCCAGGCGGTCAGGTCGGTGCGGTACTGGCTGCGTAACAGGGTCAACTCTTCCCCAATAGGCTTGCCTGCGCGATAGAAGATCGGCGGAACGGCCAGCAACAGCAATAACAAAATTCCGCCCAGCGTCAGGGCTAGTGGAACATCCAGCCAACTGAGGCCGAAGGTGACCACCACAATCACCACCGCAGCGCTGACCATCGGCGAAATAACGCGTAGGTAGAGGTGATCGAGCGTATCGACGTCGGCTACCAGGCGGTTGAGAAGCTCAGCCTGACGGAAGCGGGCAATACCCCCCGGTGACAGCGGCAGGATCTTGCGGAAGGTAAATACCCGCAGATGGGACAACACACGGAAAGTGGCGTCATGGCTGACGACCCGCTCTGCATAACGCCCGGCGGTACGGAAGATAGCCGCGCCCCGTACGCCAGCGGCCGGTAGCATGTAGTTGAAGGTATACAACCCCGCCAGCCCGGCCAGTGAAGAGGCGGCCAGGAACCAGCCGGACAGCGCCAGCAGGCCGATACTGGCCAGCAGGGTGACGATAGCCAGCACGATACCCAGTAAAATCAGAAACGTGTGGCGGCGATACAACGCCAGGAATGGCAGCAAAACGCGCATGATTATAGCTCCCCGCTGCGGTGTGCAATCAGTTTGGCAAACAGACCGGGCTGGGCGCTGAGCGTGGCGTAGTTGCCCTGCTGCACGATTTTGCCACTGTCCATCACCCAAATCTGGTCATAATCTTCGGTATCTTCCAACTGGTGCGTGACCAACAGCGTGGTCTGCTGATGGGAGGCTGCATTCAGCGCCTGCATCACCAAACGTTCGCTGTGGGCGTCCAGGCTGGCCGCAGGTTCATCCAGTAACAGCAAACGGCGGGGGCTGAGCAGCGCTCGCGCTACGGCCACACGCTGAGCTTGCCCAACGGAAAGGCGGGCAGCACCGTCGCCCAGATCGGTAGCCAACCCTTTTGGCAGGTGGGGCAGGAATTCACTGACGTAAGCCTGCTCGACGGCCTGTTGCAATTGGGCCTCGCTGGCCTGTGGGTAGCCGAGCAGGATATTGTCCCGTAACGTTTGAGCTGGCAGATGGGGGTTTTGCCCCACCCAGCCCAGTTGCTGACGCCAGTTAACCGCAGCCAGCTCGCGCAGTTCGATGCCATTGATCAGCAAGGAGCCCCGATAGGGCAGGAAGCCCAATAACAGATTCAACAACGAACTTTTCCCTGCACCGCTAAGCCCGACCAAGGCAATGCGCTGGTTGGCAGGTAAGGTAAAATCAAGCGGCCCCGCAAGCACTACGCCATTGGGCGAGAGGATTTCCAACTGCTGTGCCTGTACGGCCAGTGGTTCTTCGCTATTTAGCATTAGGGAGCCATTGCCAACCTGCTCCCCCTCGGCGGCCAGGAAGGTTTCCAGCGCTTCGGCGGCGCCCACGGCCTGGGCTTTGGCATGGTAAAAGGCACCCAGATCGCGCAGCGGTTGGAAAAACTCCGGTGCCAGGATCAGCACCAGAAAACCGGCAAACAGCGTTACACCAGTGCCGTAGCTGCCAAAGTCCAGTTCACCGAGGTAGGAGAAGCCAAAATAGACTGCCACCACGGCGATGGAAATCGAGGCGAAGAACTCCAGCACGGCGGAGGAGAGGAAGGCCAGGCGCAGCACTTCCATGGTGCGCTGGCGGAAATCTTCCGAGGATTTGGCAATGTGATCGGTTTCCGCCTGGCCGCGATTAAACAGACGCAGGGTATCCAGGCCGCGCAGGCGATCGAGGAAATTGCCGCTGAGCCGGGCCAGCGCAATAAAGTTACGGCGGTTGGCATCTGCCGCCCCCATACCGACCAGTGCCATAAACAGTGGGATCAACGGGGCAGTAGCCAGCAGGATAAACCCGGCCGCCCAGTTGATCGGGAAGACGGTGATCAGGATCAGCACCGGGATAAACACGGCCAGATACATTTGCGGCAGATAGCGGGAATAGTAATCCTGCATATCCTCAATTTGCTCAACGATAATGCTGGCCCAGCTCCCGGCAGGCTTGCCCTGGATCCAGGCGGGGCCAAGCTGTTGCAGCTTATCCAGCACCTGCGCACGCATACGCTGGCGAATGACCTGCCCGCAGATAAAGCCGACTCGTTCACGCAGCCAGCTCAGGAAGGCGCGCAAAGCAAAGGTAGCGGCCAACCAGATAAACGACGAAACCAGTTCGCCACGGGGCTGATGTTCAATAATCAGCGCATGGAGCAGTGAGGCCAACAGCCAGGCCTGGGCGACGATCAAAATGCCGCTTGCCAGACCTAACAGCATGGATAAACGCAGCCAACGCTGCGCCAACGTACTCTGTGTTTTGAGCCAACGGGTTAACTGGTGCTGTCTGGTTTTTTTCATCAGGTGTCTGCGTCGCCGATGCCTGTTGTAGCAGGCTTGGTTAACGTACTGTTAAAAAAGTGTTTGTCTCTGCGGGAAATAAGACAAGTGAACGCTAATGTTACCTCTTCACTCGGTAGACGTGAACTAAATATCCCTTTCATAACTTGGGCAACAGTCACGTTTTTAGCGCGGATGGGGTTGTTTTGAACTTTCAGGGGTGGGGGATAGAAATAAGGCGGCCAACAGGCCGCCTCGGTATCATTGCTGATGAGGGCTTACTTAACTTCGGCCTGCGCGATACCGTCGAGATAGCGTTCGGCATCCAGTGCGGCCATACAGCCCGTTCCGGCTGACGTGATTGCCTGGCGGTAAATGTGATCCATGACGTCACCTGCGGCAAATACGCCTGGGATGGAAGTCTGGGTCGCGTTACCGTGAATCCCGGACTGCACCTTGATATAGCCGTTTTCCAGCTCAAGCTGCCCGCCAAAGATCGCGGTGTTCGGGCTGTGGCCGATCGCGATAAATACGCCGGCAAGTTCTAACTCTTTGGTCTGCTCAGCATCTTTGGTGCTGCGTAAGCGCATCCCGGTGACGCCCATCTGATCGCCCAACACTTCGTCCAGCGTGCAGTCCGTATGCAGGATGATGTTGCCGTTCTTCACTTTTTCCATCAGGCGATTGATCAGGATCTTTTCGCTGCGGAAAGTGTCGCGGCGGTGCACCAGGTGAACTTCAGAGGCGATGTTCGACAGATACAGCGCTTCTTCCACGGCGGTGTTGCCACCACCGACCACGGCGACCTTCTGGTTGCGATAGAAGAAACCATCGCAGGTGGCACAGGCGGAGACACCTTTGCCCTTGAACGCTTCTTCTGATGGCAGACCTAAATAACGGGCCGATGCACCAGTAGCGATAATCAAGGCATCGCAAGTATATTCACCACTATCACCCAACAGGCGGAAAGGACGGTTCTGCAGATCGACGCTGTTGATATGGTCAAACACGATCTGGGTGTCGAACTTTTCTGCGTGCTCACGCATGCGCTCCATCAGCGCCGGGCCGGTCAAGCCTTCGGCATCGCCTGGCCAGTTCTCCACTTCGGTGGTGGTGGTCAACTGACCGCCTTGTTCCATACCGGTGATCAAGACCGGGTTCAGGTTAGCGCGCGCCGCATAAACCGCTGCGGTGTAGCCAGCTGGGCCAGAGCCCAGGATCAATAATTTGCTATGTTTAGCCGTGCCCATGAATAACCTCGTTTCCCACAATGGCGGACAATGGAACCGATTGTAGGGAAAATGCGGCAGTAAAAAAAGCGCCAGGGGATGTTGTTACCGATTTGTTTGATAACCAGCGTCTATCAGCCGATATTTTATCCTTGCGTAGGCGGGGATAACGGCAGCGATAATTTTGTACAGAATGGGTTAAAAATGCGGTTTTTGTTGGGTTTATGTGGGTAACTACCCGGTTTTGAATGGGGGAAATTCCTAACAAAAAATCAGGCGCTCACTTTTGCTTGCGGTACGTTCTACTGATTTTGCTTCTTTTGCTTTGACAATCCGCTGCGCATTTGCGAAAACATCATAGGAAGAAGAAATTAACCCCGTGCCAGCCGTAAACCGCAGGCATTTTCGCCACCCAGGCAGAATATTGCCGAGGCGCGATAGGTGAGGGAGGGTTTGCCCTGGCGGTGGTTGATGGATTTCTGAACGTAAATCATTTGAATTCGTTGCCCAGAGGTGACAGACAGGCTGGGTAACGGCGGAAGATGGTAGTGACGAAGCACAGGGGCGGTTGGTAGGTATTACGTATCTTGTTCCCCTCAGGGGAATGAACCGCTTAACACAGGCATCGGGTCTTCGCTTGGAACAAATCCTTGCACATTGACGTTGGCTAGGGTGTGGCAAGTGCAGGGAAGAACATAAGAGAGACAATAATAATGGTAGATACTAAAAAACGCCCGGGTAAAGATCTCGACCGTATCGATCGCAACATCCTTAATGAGTTGCAAAAGGATGGGCGTATTTCGAACGTCGAACTTTCAAAGCGCGTGGGATTATCCCCAACCCCTTGTTTGGAGCGTGTGCGCCGTCTTGAGCGTCAAGGCTTTATTCATGGGTATACCGCATTGCTTAACCCGCATTATCTGGATGCTTCCCTGCTGGTCTTCGTGGAAATCACGCTGAACCGCGGCGCGCCGGATGTGTTTGAGCAATTCAACTCTGCGGTGCAAAAACTTGAAGAAATTCAGGAGTGTCATCTGGTTTCCGGTGATTTCGACTATCTGTTGAAAACCCGTGTGCCAGATATGTCAGCTTACCGTAAGCTGTTGGGCGAAACTCTGTTGCGTTTACCGGGGGTTAATGACACCCGTACTTACGTCGTGATGGAAGAAGTCAAACAGAGTAACCGTCTGGTTATCAAAACACGGTAAGGTGCAGGTGCAAAACCTGATTAAATTCGTTACACTCCTGTTTATTCATACAGTTTTGGCGCCGGGGAAGCTTCTCGGCGCCGTTACTCTATCCGTCAACAGGAACCTGGAGTGCCTTTCTTGAGCCAGGAATACACAGAAGATAAAGAAGTTACCCTGAAAAAACTCAGCAGTGGGCGGCGTTTGCTCGAGGCTGTGTTGATCGTGGTGGCCATTTTTGCCGTTTACCTCATGGCTGCGTTGGTCAGTTTTAATCCTTCCGATCCTAGTTGGTCGCAAACTGCCTGGCATGAGCCTATCCACAATTTGGGCGGCGGAGTAGGCGCATGGTTGGCCGACACGTTGTTCTTCACCTTTGGGGTCCTTGCCTATGCGATCCCACCGATTATGCTGGTGTTGTGCCTGTCCGGTTACCGTCGGCGCGACAAGGGCGAATACATCGATTTCTTTGGGCTCTCGTTACGTTTAATCGGTACATTGGCGCTGGTGCTTACCTCGTGTGGCCTGGCGGCGTTGAACGTTGACGATCTCTATTACTTTGCATCCGGCGGGGTGATTGGCAGCCTGCTAAGCAATGCCATGTTGCCGTGGTTTAACGGCATTGGCGCCACTTTGGCGCTGCTCGGCATTTGGGCGGTGGGGCTGACCTTGTTCACCGGTTGGTCATGGCTGGTCATTGCGGAAAAGATTGGTGGTGTAGTGCTTGGCGCCGCTACCTTTATGACTAACCGTTCACGCCGTGAAGACCGCTATCACGACGATGACGACGTCGTGCTCGATGAGCGCGAGGAAAGTGGCCAACATGAGGCACCTGCTCCTATGGCAGTAGATGAGGACGATCCGTTGTTCTCTGCCTCTTCCGTGACCGAAACCGCCGAAGAAGAAGCGCAGGATGCTGCCGATCCTTTATTGAGTGGTTTGCGCGCCAGCGATGATGATCTTCCGCTTGCCGAGCCAGCACCGGTCGTTACCGATATCCCGGTAATGCCGAAAGCGGCCGTTCAGGCTCCGGTCACCGTGGCCCCGGCAGCGCCTGCTTCCATCAATCAGCACCCATTAACCCCTGCGCAGCCACAAGATACGCCGCCGCTGTATTCGTTTGAACTGCCAGAAGAGACCCCGGCACCGAGAACGACACGCCTAGCGGAGCCTTATCGTGAGGAGCATGAGCCGCGCCTGGGTGACTGGCAGACGCCCGTTACGCCAAAACCAGAGCCGTCACCGTTTGATTTCTCTGCGGCTCAGCGGGATAGCGACGATGTTATCGGATCAACGGGTTTCAGTGCCAGAGAGGTAGTGAAACCAGCGGCAACTGCCGCAGCTGCAGCGACCGCTGGCGCGGTGAACAATACCTTCATGCCTGCGTTTACCGCCACCAGCGATGCGAGCTCGCAGGTCAAACAGGGCATCGGACCGGAACTGCCACGGCCAAATCCGGTGCGTATTCCAACCCGGCGTGAGCTGGCCTCCTACGGCATCAAGCTGCCTTCGCAGCGGATCGCGGAGCAAGAGCAGCGTAACCGCGGGGACGAACCACATCCAGAGCCGGTCAGCAATCCGCAGGAAGAAGATGAAGCCTTGCAAGAGGCCGCATTGCGTCAGGCCTTTGCCGAACAGCAAAGCCAGCGCTATGGCGACGAGTATCAGCAAGAAGAAGAGTATCAGCAAGATGACGAAGATGCGCAGCGTGAGGCCGAACTCGGTCAGGCATTTGCCGCGCAGCAACAGGCACGCTATGGCGTAGAAGCACCTCAGCCTGAACCAGAACCGGCTCCGGTGACTCGTCCGGTGGATACCCGCCAGGCCTACAGTTTCTCACCGATGGCAGATCTGGTGGATGACGGCCCAACCGAGCCGCTGTTTACCCTGTCGCCACAGCTTGAGGATAGCATCGAGCTGGAAAGCGAGTTGGAAGACGATGTGCCGTTCGGGCAGTTTGAGCCTGAGGTGCCCGCTTATCAGGCACCGCGTCCGCAAACTAACCCTGCGCCTGGTTACCAGCCGCAACAGACGTATCAGCCACCCGTTCAGCAGCAACCGCCAGCGCCAGCGATGGACAGCCTGATCCATCCATTCCTGATGCGTAATGATATGCCGCTGCAGAAACCGACTACGCCACTGCCAACGCTGGATCTGTTGACCGAGGCCCCGAAAGAGGTCGAACCGGTTGATACCTTTGCGCTGGAACAGAAAGCGCGGCTGGTGGAAGCCAGCCTGGCGGATTACCGCGTCAAGGCCGATGTGGTCGATATTCTGCCTGGCCCGGTCATTACCCGCTTCGAACTGGATTTGGCTCCTGGCGTCAAGGCTGCGCGCATTTCCAACCTGTCGCGCGATCTGGCTCGTTCATTGTCAACTTCCGCCGTGCGTGTGGTGGAAGTGATCCCTGGTAAACCTTACGTTGGTCTGGAATTGCCGAACGTCAAACGACAAACCGTGTATCTGCGAGAAGTGCTGGATTGCCCAGCCTTCCGCGACAATCCATCGCCTTTGGCGATCGTATTGGGTAAAGATATCGCGGGTCAGCCGGTGGTCGCCGATTTGGCTAAAATGCCGCATCTGCTGGTAGCCGGTACCACGGGTTCTGGTAAGTCGGTCGGGGTCAACGCCATGATCCTCAGCATCTTGTATAAGGCCACGCCGAAAGAAGTGCGCTTTATCATGATCGACCCTAAAATGCTGGAACTGTCGGTCTACGAAGGCATTCCACACCTGCTGACCGATGTGGTTACCGATATGAAAGACGCCGCCAATGCCTTGCGTTGGTGCGTAGCCGAGATGGAGCGCCGCTATAAGTTGATGTCTGCCTTGGGGGTTCGTAACCTGGCGGGCTACAACGAGCGGGTCGATCAGGCCGAGGCGATGGGGCGGCCAATCCCGGATCCGTTCTGGAAGCCAAGCGACAGCATGGATATCACGCCGCCGGTGTTGGAAAAAGAGCCGTACATCGTGGTGATGGTGGATGAATTTGCCGATCTGATCATGACGGTGGGCAAAAAGGTGGAAGAACTGATCGCCCGTCTGGCACAAAAAGCGCGTGCTGCGGGGATCCACCTGGTGCTGGCAACCCAGCGTCCTTCGGTGGACGTGATCACCGGTTTGATCAAGGCCAACATCCCGACGCGTATCGCCTTTACCGTATCGAGCAAGATCGACTCCCGCACCATTCTCGATCAGGGCGGAGCGGAATCCTTGTTGGGGATGGGTGACATGCTGTATTTGGCACCGAACTCTTCGATACCGGTGCGTGTGCACGGGGCGTTTGTCCGCGATCAGGAAGTTCATGCCGTGGTTAAAGACTGGAAAGCGCGTGAGCGGCCGCAGTATAAAGAGGGCATTCTCAGCGCCGGTGAAGACGGTGAGGGGGGCGCAGGCGGTGGTCTGGACGGTGACGAAGAGCTGGATCCGCTGTTCGATCAGGCGGTTGAGTTTGTGGTGGATAAACGCCGCGCCTCGATTTCCGGTGTACAGCGTCAGTTCCGCATCGGCTACAACCGCGCCGCGCGTATCATCGAACAGATGGAAGCGCAGGGCATTGTCAGCGAGCAGGGGCATAACGGTAACCGTGAGGTGCTGGCTCCGCCACGGCATGACTGATTACCATCAGGCGCTGTAACCATAATAAAAGGGCCGCTTTGCGGCCCTTGTGCAAAGAAGCGTAAACCCCTGCTTTATCGGAATAGTGCTCTGGCTGTCAGTCAAGCGCTTCGGGTAGAGTGGAGGTGTTCAGGGTTATATTGACCCAGTTTGCGGTAAACGCATTTCATAAGGTATCTGGAATAATGAAAAAACTGTTGATGGCCTGTTGTCTGCTTTCGGGATTCGCGTCTACTTCCGTGTTAGCGGATGCTGCGCAAGATTTGCAAAGTCGTCTGGCGAAAGTAAACAGTTTCCATGCCAGCTTCTCCCAATCGGTCACCAGTAGTGACGGCGCTGCGGTGCAGCAAGGGGAAGGCGAATTATGGGTAAAACGCCCCAATCTGTTTAACTGGCACATGACCTCGCCGGATGAGAGCGTGCTGGTTTCGGACGGTGAGACCCTGTGGTTCTACAACCCGTTCGTCGAGCAGGTGACGGCCACCTGGCTGAAAAACGCCACCGGCAATACGCCCTTTATGCTGATCACCCGTAACGATGCTAACGACTGGAAAAAGTACAACGTGAAGCAGAAAGGCGATGATTTCGAACTGACGCCAAAGGCCAGCAGCGGTAATCTGAAGCAGTTTGCCATCACCGTGACCAATAGCGGCACCATCAAAAGCTTTGCAGCGGTTGAGCAAGATGGTCAACGCAGCGCTTATCAGTTGAAGAGCCAGCAGAGCAGCAGCGTTGATGCTGCCAAATTCAAATTTACCCCACCGAAGGGGGTGACGCTGGACGACCAGCGCCAGTGAGGTCTACGTGAGCAACATGTCACTCGATTTTTCCCACAATGAGTTTCAGCCACTGGCCGCGCGTATGCGGCCAACTACGCTGGCGCAATACATTGGCCAGCAGCATTTGCTGGCCCCGGGCAAGCCGTTGCCACGCGCCATCGAGGCTGGGCAGTTGCACTCGATGATCCTGTGGGGGCCGCCGGGAACCGGGAAAACGACGCTGGCAGAGTTGATTGGCCGTTATGGCCGGGCCGATGTTGAGCGCATCTCAGCGGTGACCTCCGGCATCAAGGAGATCCGTGAAGCCATCGAGCGCGCCCGGCAAAACCGGGACGCAGGCCGCCGTACCATCCTGTTTGTAGATGAAGTTCACCGCTTCAATAAAAGCCAGCAGGATGCCTTCCTGCCACATATCGAAGACGGCACCATTACCTTTATCGGTGCTACTACGGAAAACCCTTCCTTTGAACTGAACTCGGCGTTGCTGTCCCGTGCGCGGGTGTATCTGCTCAAAGCGCTGACGGCGGATGACATCGGCCAGGTGCTGGATCAGGCCATGGAAGACAAGGCGCGCGGTTTTGGCGATCAGAATATCGAGCTGCCGCCGGAAACCAAGCGCATGCTGTCGGAACTGGTGGGTGGCGATGCCCGCCGCGCCTTGAACAGCCTGGAGATGATGGCCGATATGGCGGAAATCGACGGCAAAGGCATGCGGGTATTAACCCCGGAGCTGCTCAAAGAGGTCTCTGGTGAACGCAGTGCGCGCTTCGATAACAAAGGCGATCGCTATTACGATCTGATTTCTGCACTGCATAAATCCGTGCGTGGTTCGGCACCGGATGCCGCCTTGTACTGGTATGCGCGTATTATTACCGCCGGTGGCGATCCGCTGTATGTGGCGCGCCGCCTGCTGGCCATTGCCTCTGAAGACGTTGGCAACGCCGATCCGCGCGGAATGCAGGTGGCCATTGCCGCCTGGGATTGCTTCACCCGCGTTGGTCCTGCGGAGGGGGAACGCGCTATCGCACAGGCGATCGTTTATCTGGCCTGTGCACCCAAAAGCAACGCCGTGTATACCGCTTTTAAAGCCGCCATGCGTGATGCCAAAGAGATGGCGGACTATGACGTGCCGGAGCATCTGCGTAACGCACCGACCAAGCTGATGAAAGAAATGGGGCTGGGCGCAGAATACCGCTATGCCCATGACGAACCCAACGCCTACGCGGCCGGAGAGAGCTATTTCCCGGCGGAAATGGCCACCACGCGCTACTATCATCCAACCTCGCGCGGGCTGGAAGGTAAAATCGGTGAAAAGTTGGCATGGCTGGCTGAGCAGGATCAAAATAGCCAGACAAAACGCTACCGCTAGCGTTGCCGTTGCGGTAAGGTTAGCGGGTATCACACTTCTTTTATGCGGCTATACCGTTGCGGCATAAAACACAATTTCTCTTTCAATAACAACAAGCACAGGATTAGCATGCTCGATCCCAATCTGCTGCGTAATGAGCTAGACGCAGTCGCCGTAAAACTGGCTCGCAGAGGCTTTAAACTCGATCTGGATCTGCTGCGTTCGCAAGAAGAGCGCCGTAAGGTTCTGCAGGTAGAAACTGAAACACTGCAGGCAGAACGTAACTCCCGATCGAAATCCATCGGCGCGGCCAAAGCGCGCGGTGAAGATATCGAGCCACTGCGTCGCGAAGTGAACGAACTGGGTGACAAGCTGGATGCTGCCAAGGCCGCACTGGATAAGCTGCAGAACGAGATCCGTGATTACGCGCTAGTGATGCCGAACGTGCCGGACGACGCGGTGCCGGATGGCAAAGACGATAGCGAAAACCTGGAAATCTGCCGCTGGGGCGAACCGCGTCAGTACGATTTCCCGGTACGCGATCACGTTGAGCTGGGCGAAATGGCCGGTGGGCTGGACTTTGCCGCTGCGGTGAAACTGACCGGTGCGCGTTTTGTGGTGATGAAAGGCCAAATGGCTCGTATGCACCGTGCGTTGGCCCAGTTCATGCTGGACCTGCACACGGAACAGCACGGCTATATGGAAACCTACGTGCCGTATCTGGTGAACCATGCCACGCTGTACGGTACTGGCCAGTTGCCGAAGTTTGGTGAAGATCTGTTCCATACCAAACCGCTGGAAGAAGAATCAGAAAGCAGCAACTATGCGCTGATCCCAACTGCGGAAGTGCCAGTTACCAACCTGGTGCGTGACGAGATCCTTGATGAAGAAGAGCTGCCGCTGAAGATGACCGCGCATACGCCATGCTTCCGTTCAGAAGCCGGTTCTTACGGGCGTGACACCCGTGGCCTGATCCGTATGCACCAGTTCGACAAGGTCGAAATGGTCCAGATCGTGCGCCCGGAAGACTCGATGAATGCGCTGGAAGAGTTGACCGGCCATGCGGAGAAAGTGCTGCAACTGCTGAACCTGCCATATCGTAAAGTGCTGCTGTGCACCGGTGATATCGGTTTTGGTTCCTGCAAAACCTACGATCTGGAAGTGTGGCTGCCTGCGCAGAACACCTACCGTGAGATCTCTTCCTGTTCTAACATGGGGGATTTCCAGGCACGTCGTATGCAGGCTCGTTGCCGCAGTAAAACCGAGAAAAAACCACGCCTGGTGCATACGCTTAATGGCTCTGGTTTGGCCGTAGGCCGTACTCTGGTTGCCGTGCTGGAAAACTATCAGCAGGCCGATGGCCGTATTCAGGTGCCAGAAGCATTGCGTCCTTACATGGGCGGCCTGGAATATATCGGTTAATCCACCTCACGGTGGTAGCGAAATAGTGTATCGAAAGCGCCTACGGGCGCTTTTTTCGTTTGAATGGTTTTAATTTACGAATGAAAGCCACATTTATTGATAGCAGACAAAGTTTACTACCCCCTAATGAGTAATATCCTTACTTATGGAGGGGGAATCGTTTTTCCACATCAAACCACCCAGCGCTAATTCAGCTTCCTCCTGTCTCTGCCAACCAAGGCATGACGTTTCCCGTTGTTCGGGCAAGACCAGGAGTGAGCTATGTCGAAGCAAAAATCTGCAGCATCATCATCCAACGGTATCAGCCGCCGTACGCTAATGAAATCCGGCACGGTAGCGGGCTTGACCCTGGCCGCTGGCGGTTTTTCGTTGCCTTTTAGCCGCCATGCAGTGGCAGAAACTGTCGATACTGCGGTGCAACCCCCACCGCTGGATAAAGTGGTGTGGGGAGCCTGCTCTGTTAACTGTGGCAGCCGCTGCGCCTTGCGGTTACACGTACGCGATGACGAAGTTTACTGGGTGGAAACCGACAACACGGGCGACGATGTTTATGGCAACCATCAGGTGCGCGCCTGTCTGCGTGGCCGCTCCATGCGTCGGCGCATGAACCATCCGGAACGTCTGAATTACCCTATGAAACGCGTCGGCAAACGTGGTGAAGGTAAATTCAAACGCATCAGTTGGGAAGAGGCTTACAGAGAAATCGCCTCCAGCCTGCAGCGTATCGTCGCCAAATACGGCAATGAAGCGGTTTACATCAACTATACCTCTGGCATTGTCGGCGGCAATATCACCCGTTCTTCGCCTTATGCCTCGCTGGTTGCTCGCCTGATGAACTGCTACGGCGGTTTTCTTAGCCACTATGGCACCTACAGTACCGCCCAGATCGCCTGCGCCATGCCTTATACCTACGGCAGCAATGAAGGTAACAGCACCTCTGATATTGAAAACAGCAAGCTGGTGGTGCTGTTCGGTAACAATCCGGCGGAAACCCGCATGAGCGGCGGTGGCATCACCTATTTCCTGGAGCAGGCACGGGAACGTTCTAACGCGCGCATGATCGTCATCGATCCGCGTTATACGGATACGGCTGCTGGGCGGGAAGATGAGTGGATCCCGATCCGGCCAGGCACTGATGCCGCATTGGTCGCCGGATTGGCGCATGTGTTGATCAGCGAGGATTTGGTCGACCAACCGTTCCTGGATAACTACTGCGTGGGTTACGATGAGAAAACCCTACCCGCCGGTGCACCTGCCAACGGCCACTACAAGGCCTATATCCTGGGCCAGGGTGAGGACGGCGTTGAGAAGACCCCACAGTGGGCATCGCAGATCACCGGCATTCCGGCCGAGCGTATCATCAAGCTGGCACGTGAGATTGGCAGTGCCAAACCGGCCTATATCTCGCAAGGTTGGGGGCCACAGCGCCAGGCAAATGGTGAGCTCACCTCACGGGCCATTGCCATGCTGCCGATCCTGACCGGCAACGTGGGGATCAACGGCGGCAACAGCGGCGCGCGTGAATCAACCTACACCATCACCATTGAACGGATGCCGGTGCTGGAAAATCCGGTAAAAACGCAGATTTCCTGCTTCAGCTGGACCGATGCCATCGCCCGTGGCCCGGAAATGACCGCCAAACGTGATGGGGTACGCGGCAAAGACAAGTTGGACGTGCCGATCAAGTTCATCTGGAACTATGCCGGGAACACCATCACCAACCAGCACTCCGATATCAACAAAACCCACGACATTCTTCAGGATGACTCCCAGTGTGAAATGATCGTGGTGCTGGAAAACTTTATGACCTCCTCGGCGAAATACGCCGACATTCTGCTGCCGGACCTGATGACGGTCGAGCAGGAGGACATTATCCCGAACGACTACGCTGGCAATATGGGTTACCTGATCTTTATCCAGCCAGCCACCTCTGCCAAGTTTGAGCGTAAACCTATTTATGAAGTGATGAGTGAGGTAGCGCGCCGTCTTGGGCCAGAGGTACACCAAAAATTCACCGAGGGGCGCACTCAGGAGCAATGGCTACAATACCTTTACGCCAAGATGCTGGAGAAGGACCCGCAGTTGCCGTCGTATGAGGCCTTGCGCAGCATGGGGATTTACAAGCGTAAAGACCCGAACGGGCACTTTGTGGCCTATAAAAAATTCCGTGACGATCCCGTAGCCAACCCGTTGAAAACGCCTTCAGGCAAGATCGAGATCTATTCGGCCAAGTTGGCAGAGATCGCCAGCAGTTGGGAGTTGGAGAAGGACGAAACCATCAGCCCGTTGCCGGTCTACGCGTCAACCTTTGAAGGTTGGGATGACCCGTTGCGTAACACCTACCCACTGCAAATGTTCGGTTTCCACTATAAGGCCCGGACCCACTCCAGCTACGGCAATATCGATGTGTTGCAGGCGGCTTGCCCGCAGGAAGTCTGGATCAACCCACTTGATGCCAGCCAGCGCGGCATTGCCAGCGGTGAAATGGTGCGGGTATTCAATGGCCGTGGCGAAGTGCGTGTGGCCGCCAAAGTCACACCGCGCATCATGCCGGGCGTAGTAGCTATGGGGCAAGGAGCCTGGCATCAGGCCAACATGAACGGCGATCGTATCGATCACGGTGCCTGCATGAATACGCTCACCACCCACCGGCCATCACCGTTGGCGAAAGGTAACCCACAGCATACTAATTTGATCCAGATAGAAAAACTATGAAATGAAAATCATTATCAATAAAGCCTGGTATATCAACACTTTATTGATTGTGAGCAAAGTGTAACTACCTCTTTTGGAGCATAGTGCCATTTAAGGCAGGCCACAATTAAAACACTTTTACCTGCTTTTTTGAAATCTACCTGTATTGGGAGCGGCGTAACACGTTGATTGCAGGTTTTATTGCCAGTTTTACTGGTTATTTTATGCAACCCAGAGCGAAACCATTATGAATGAATCCGAAAAAAAACCTCTGTCCGGCCTTCAGTGCTCCAGGCGAAAGCTGGTCAAAAATAGTGCCATTGGCGGGCTTGCCCTTGCCGTCGGTGGCGTTTCCCTGCCTTTCAGCCGCCGTGCCAACGCTGAAACCTCTCCGACATCCGCCCTTGCCAAACCCGAAGAAAAAGTGGTGTGGAGTGCTTGTACGGTAAACTGCGGTAGTCGTTGCCCGCTGCGGATGCATGTGGTCGACGGTATGATCAAGTATGTCGAAACGGATAATACTGGCAACGACGAGTACCAAGAGTTGCATCAGGTTCGTGCCTGCCTGCGTGGGCGCTCAATGCGCCGCCGCGTGTATAACCCGGACCGTCTGAAATACCCCATGCTGCGCGTGGGCAAACGGGGTGAAGGAAAATTCAAGCAGATAAGCTGGGATGAAGCCTACACGCTGATCGCCGACAACATGAAGCGCATCATCAAAGACTATGGCAATGAAGCCATCTATTTGAACTACGGTACCGGCACCTTGGGGGGCACAGTCACCCGTTCCTGGCCACCGGGTTCTACGTTGATCGCTCGCCTGATGAACTGCTGCGGCGGCTATCTGAACCACTATGGTGACTATAGCACCGCGCAGATCGCCATGGGGCTGAATTATACCTACGGCGGTTGGGCTGACGGTAACAGCCCGACGGACATCGAAAATAGCAAGCTGGTGGTGCTGTTCGGCAACAACCCAGGCGAAACCCGTATGAGTGGCGGTGGGGTAACCTACTTGCTGGAGCAGGCACGTGAGCGTTCGAATGCGCGCATGATTGTGATCGATCCGCGCTACACCGATACCGCTGCCGGTAGGGAAGACGAGTGGATCCCAATTCGCCCTGGCACCGATGCGGCACTGGTTGCCGGGTTGGCCCATGTGTTAATCAGCGAGAATTTGGTCGATCAGCCGTTTCTGGATAAATACTGCGTGGGTTACGACGAAAAAACCTTACCCGCGGGGGCTCCAGCTAATGGGCACTATAAGGCCTATATTCTGGGTCAAGGTGACGACGGCATTGAGAAGACGCCTGCCTGGGCCTCAAAAATTACCGGTATCCCGGCCGACCGCATTGTCAAACTGGCGCGCGAAATTGGCAGTACCAAACCGGCGTTTATTTCGCAAGGTTGGGGGCCGCAACGCCATGCCAACGGTGAGTTGACCTCACGCGCCATCGCCATGTTGCCGATCCTCACCGGTAACGTTGGGATCCATGGCGGTAACACAGGTGCACGCGAAGGCTCCTACGGCCTGCCGTTTGTTCGGATGCCGACGTTGGAGAATCCGGTAAAAACCAGTATCTCCATGTTCATGTGGACCGATGCCATTCTGCGTGGGCCGGAAATGACCGCCAAGCGTGACGGCGTGCAGGGCAAGGACAAGCTGGACGTGCCGATCAAGTTTATCTGGAACTATGCCAGTAACTGCCTGATTAATCAGCACTCAGAAATCAACCGTACCCATGACATTCTGCAAGACGAGAAGAAGTGCGAGATGATCGTGGTGATCGATAACCACATGACCTCGTCGGCGAAATATGCCGATCTGGTGCTGCCAGATTGCACCGCCTCTGAGCAGATGGATTTCTGTCTGGATGCCTCAAGCGGCAATATGGGTTACGTCATCTTCGCCGATCAGGCGATCAAGCCGCAGTTTGAATGTAAGAACATTTATGAAATGACCAGCGAGATCGCCCGACGTATGGGGGTTGAGCAGGCCTTCACCGAGGGGCGGACTCAGGAAGAGTGGCTGCGTCACCTTTATCAGCAATCCCGCGAAGCCATTCCGGCGCTACCGGACTTTGAGCAGTTCCTCAAGCAAGGGATCTTCAAGCAGCGCGATCCCGATGGCCACCATGTGGCTTACAAAGCATTCCGGGCCGATCCGCAGGCTAATCCATTGAAAACGCCTTCAGGCAAAATCGAGATCTATTCTGCCCAACTGGCGGAGCTGGCAGCGACTTGGGAATTATCCAAGGACGACGTTATCGATCCGCTGCCGGTCTATGCGGCCGGTTTCGAAAGCCTCGACGATCCGTTAAGCGGCAAGTATCCATTGCAGATGACCGGTTTCCACTATAAGGCGAGAACTCACTCCACCTACGGCAACGTCGACGTGCTGAAGGCCGCTTGCCGCCAGGAGATGTGGATCAACCCGATTGATGCGCAATCCCGCGGCATAGCCAACGGGGACCTGATCCGTATTTACAACGATCGGGGTGAGGTACGCATTAATGCCAAGGTGACGCCACGCATGTTGCCGGGCGTGGTCGCTATGGGCGAAGGAGCCTGGTATGCGCCAGATGGTAGCCGTATCGATCATGCTGGCAGTATCAACGTGCTGACCACCCAGCGCCCGTCGCCGTTGGCCAAGGGCAATCCTTCTCACACCAATCTGGTCCAGGTCGCCAAACTTTAAGGAGTAGCTGATGACTACGCAATATGGATTCTACATTGATTCGAGTCGTTGCACCGGCTGCAAAACCTGCGAGCTGGCCTGCAAAGACTATAAAAACCTGACCCCGGACGTCAGCTTCCGCCGCATCTATGAGTATGCCGGGGGTGACTGGCAGCAGGACGGCGATAGCTGGCACCAAAACGTGTTTGCCTATTACCTGTCGATCGCCTGTAACCACTGTGAAGACCCGGCCTGTACCAAAGTGTGCCCAAGTGGCGCCATGCACAAGCGAGAAGACGGTTTTGTGGTGGTGAACGAAGAGGTGTGCATCGGTTGCCGCTACTGCCATATGGCATGCCCGTACGGCGCACCGCAGTACAACGAAGCGAAAGGGCACATGACCAAGTGCGATGGCTGCTATGAGCGCGTTGCCGTTGGCCAAAAGCCGATTTGTGTCGAGTCCTGCCCGCTGCGTGCCCTGGACTTTGGCCCGATCGACGAACTGCGTAAACAACATGGCACCCTGGCGCAAGTGGCACCGTTACCGGCCGCGCATTTCACCAAACCGTGCATCGTACTGAAACCTAACGCCAACAGCCGCCCGAGTGGTGACACTACCGGCCATCTGGCTAATCCGAAGGAGGTTTAAAATGGGAACGGGATGGCATGAATGGCCGCTGATGGTGTTCACCGTATTAGGACAGTTTGTGGTGGGCGGCGTTATCGTAATGGGGCTGGCGTTGATCGCCGGTAATCTGACCGATCGCCAGAGCAAGGCGGTACACGGTTCTATGTTTTTCCTGTGGTTGCTGATGGGGATCGCCTTTATCGCCTCCGTGATGCACCTGGGGACGCCGATCAGGGCCTTTAACTCGCTCAATCGCATCGGTGAGTCGGCGTTGAGTAATGAAATCGCCAGCGGTTCGGTATTCTTTGCGGTTGGCGGCCTCTATTGGCTGCTGGCCATGTTGAAAAAAATGCCGCAGGCGCTGGGTAAAGCCTGGCTAGTAGTCACCATGGTGCTGGGTCTGCTGTTTGTCTACGCCATGACGCGTGTCTACCAGATCGATACCGTACCGACCTGGCATAACGGTTACACCACGCTGAACTTCTTCCTGTCGGTGTTTATCGGCGGGCCGCTGTTGGGCGTGTTGCTGCTGCGGGCGGCTGGTCTGCAAGTGGCTGGCCGTGGTCAACTGATGATGATCAGCGTGCTGGCGCTGTTGCTTAGCCTGTGCTCGGCACTGTTGCAAGGCAGTGAGTTGGCTACTATCAGCAGCTCGGTACAGCAGGCGTCGGCGCTGATCCCGGAATATGGCCAACTGATGGTATGGCGGCTGGTCTTGCTGGTTCTCGGCCTGGGTTGCTGGATTTGCCCGCAGTTGCGCCGTGGTAACGCCAGTGTGATGGGGTTGACCTTGGGCTTTGTGTTAGTCTTTGCCGGTGAGTTGATTGGCCGTGGCGTGTTCTACGGCCTGCATATGACCGTTGGCATGGCCGTGGCTGGCTAACGTTAATCTGGGCGCGGCCTGGCTGCGCCCCTGGAGAAGCCCCAAGTTATGATGCTTGAAAAAATTGCCCTGACTGGCCGTGTGCTAGGTGTTTTATTGTATGCCCCACCGGAGAGCAAAGAGTGCCAGCCTTTACTGGATTCTTTGGCCGACCCGCAGTGGTTGACCGAATGGCCTTATGAAGGTGCACAAGAGGCCGCAGCCCTGATTGCCGAAGGTTTGGCTGGAAACCAGTCAGAGACGCTGTCAGAGGCTTATCAACGCTTGTTCGTTGGCCCACATACGCTGGTTGCTCCGCCTTGGGGTTCAGTCTATCTGGATAGAGAAAGCGTGCTGTTTGGTGATTCGACGCTGCGTCTGCGCCAATGGCTGCGGGTGAACGGTATCGAAGCCCAGCGCGACCAGAATGAGCCGGAAGACCATATTGGCACTTTGCTGATGATGGCGGCCTGGTTGGCCGAAGAGAAGCAACACAAAATGATTTCCGGGCTGATTGCGCTGCACATTCTGCCTTGGGCACCGCGTTATCTGGAACTGTTGCAGCAACATGCTGGACATCCGTTCTACCAGGGCGTGGCGCAGTTGGCACAAATTACGCTGGCAGCCTGGGCGGAAGAGTGCCCGACACCAGTGCCGAGCCTGGAGCTGTATTTCTGATGAACAACGACCAGCAGTTATCTGCGCAAGGCAATAGCCGCCGCCGGTTGCTGACTGGTTGGCTTGATCGTAATAAAGCCTTGCCGGAGCAGGATGCACCCTCTGTGACATTGTCTGCGGTGGCTCGTCCACCTCAGGCTTTGCCGGAGGCATTGTTCAGCTCGTTATGCAACGGTTGTGGCGGCTGCGTGAGCAGCTGCCC
The DNA here is from genome assembly GCF_046269175.1 of Serratia sp. J2. NCBI lineage: Bacteria > Pseudomonadati > Pseudomonadota > Gammaproteobacteria > Enterobacterales > Yersiniaceae > Serratia > Serratia sp. J2. The sequence goes on along the minus strand of NZ_JBKABN010000006.1, from coordinate 1,649 downwards.
GTACGGTTTATTGAGCCTCGATCAAAGCAAGCCGGTATTGAGCATCGATTTCACCGAGTGTGATGTTTGCCGCAAATGCACCACCGCCTGCCAAACCGGGGCGTTGCGGGACAAAATGCCCTGCGACACGCTGCTGCGCCCGCAAATCAGCCATAGCTGCCTGGGGCGGCAAGACAGCTGCCGGATGTGTACCATCAACTGCCCGCAACAGGCTTTATCCTTCCAGCTTTCTGAAAATGGTACCCGCCAATTGCAGTGCGACGATGCGCTGTGTAATGGCTGCGGACTGTGCAAGCTATCCTGCTTTCATGGGCATATTACCCTGGCCGCCTCGGGTGAAAAATCGTTGCCGGAACAGCTATAAAGCCACTTTTAACCCGTTGTTAAACATATTGTGCGATCGCCCGTTAACCGCCGATTGACTTTTTTATCGCCAGTGGCATGATGCGCGCACTCTACTCTGTCTGTTCGGTTTCAATTTCTCTATGTCCGCATATTCTCGCCCAGTGCTTATGTTGCTCTGCGGCCTATTGCTGCTTACGGTTTCCATCGCCGTTTTGAACACTTTGGTTCCCCTCTGGTTAACGCATGCTCAATTGCCAACCTGGCAAGTGGGGGTGGTCAGTTCGTCTTATTTTACCGGTAACCTGTTGGGAACGCTGGTGGCGGGCAAACTGATCAAGCGGATTGGCTTTACCCGCAGCTATCATCTTGCCTGTTTGGTCTTTGCCTTCGCTACCATGGGTATGGTGCTGTCGCTGGACTTCTGGAGTTGGATCGGCTGGCGCTTCTTTGCCGGGGTAGGGTGTGCCTGGATTTGGGTGATCGTGGAAAGCGCACTGTTGCGCAGCGGCAATCTGAGTAACCGTGGTCAACTGCTGGCGGCGTATATGATAGTTTACTATCTCGGTACGGTCGCGGGGCAGTTGCTGCTGAGCAGTGTTTCAACCCAACTGCTGGATGTGGTGCCGTGGGTGACCGCCGTTGTGATGGCCGCCATGCTGCCGATGCTGTTTGCACGGGTCAATCACCAGGATGACGAACCGCAGCAGGCCTCTATCTGGCAGATGTTTAAACGTCGTGATGCCCGGTTGGGCATCAACGGCTGTATTATCTCGGGGATTGTGCTGGGCTCACTGTACGGCCTGATGCCGCTGTATTTAAACCATCAGGGGATGAGTGATGCCAACGTGGGTTACTGGATGGCGCTGCTGGTCAGTTCCGGCATCGTGGGTCAGTGGCCGATAGGGCGCCTGGCCGATCGCTACGGTCGCCTGTTGGTACTACGCATTCAGGTGTTTGTGGTGATCCTTGCCAGCATTGCGATGCTGGGTAACTATGCGATGGCCCCGGCGCTGTTTATCCTGGGCTGTGCTGGCTTTACCTTATACCCTGTGGCGATGTCCTGGGCCTGCGAAAAGGTGCTGCCGCATCAGTTGGTGGCGATGAACCAGACATTGTTGATGAGCTATACCGTCGGCAGCTTGCTCGGCCCATCGATGACGTCGATGCTGATGCAGAGCTACTCCGATCGGCTGCTGTTTGTGATGATTGCGGTAGTGGCACTGGTTTATCTGGTGATGCTGCTGAAAAAGCCCGACCATCACCACACCCCGTTGGCCGCGGCCTGAAATAAAAAACCCGGCAGA